>JAFGSY010000028.1 GCA_016934315.1 Candidatus Anaeroferrophillus wilburensis
AATTGCCATCTTTTTCATTTAACCAGTCGGAGCCAATCCGTAGTGTAATTGCTCTCTGATTTGAGTCATTGTTTAAGAAGCGCGCCGGAAAAAGCAGAAATCACCCCATTTCTCGACCAATGGCTGACGCAAGGCCAGCTCTTTACCAACTTCTACGCTACCGGTACCAGAACCACCCGGGGGCTGGAGGCCATTACCCTTTCAGTGCCACCGACACCAGGCCGTTCACTGGTTAAACGGCCGGAGAAAACCCGCTTGATATCTTTGGGTGAGGTTTTGGCCAACAACCGCTACGATGTGGCATTTCTCTATGGCGGTCGTGGTTTCTTTGACAATATGAACGCCTTTTTCACCCACCGACCATGGCTACCGCTGTCTTGATCAGACAGATTTCGGCAAGGAGGAAATCACCTTCAAAAACGCCTGGGGAGTCGCCGGCGAGGACCTTTACCGCAAGGCCATCAAGGAAGCCGATAGGGACCACCAGCAATCATCGGCCCTACACCTATCCCGACGACAGGGTTGACGTTCCTTCCGGCACGGACCGCGAGGGAGCGGTAAAATACACGGATTACGCCCTGAAGCAGTGCATCTTCCTGGCCAGGGAGCGGCCGTGGTTCGCCCATACTATTTTTATCGTCGTCGCCGACCACTGCGCCAAAAGCGCCGGCAAAGCCGATCTGACGGTGACCAAATACCACATCCCCTGTTCATCTATTCCTCCGCCTGGTGATCCCGGGGGAAAACAACAAGCTGTCAAGCCAGATTGATATCGCCCCCACACTTCTCGGCCTGCTCAACCTCTCCTGCCAGAGCTGTTTTTTCGGCCAGGACTTCCAGCCGCGGGCCCTGCTTGCCAACTATCTCAAGCTCAGCCTGCTCAAGGATGACTCATTGATCGTCCTGGCCCTACAACGAGAACATGGCCATCAATCCCGACAACCGGCTGGTACTCGATTGCCAGTCCTACTATCAGGGCGCCAACCATTTCATCACCGCCAAAACCATCAAGTAGACCATTTGAACCGGTAATGGCCCTGGACGACGCCTACGGTCCCGACCAACCACAAAAAAACTGCCCGCATTGTGATATTTTTTTACACTTCCTCGCCCGTCAGACACATCGTACCGCATGCATGCACCCACCCCTTCCCAAATAAAGGTTTTTTCTCTCAGAACCCTTAAGTTTTCCCTTCCCTGTGCCGATTATCAAGGTACCCCTATGACCTGGGCACCACCAGGTCCAAACACATTGCTAACCGCCTGACCGTAGAGGAACGCCGGATGACCGTTTTCATCATCGACCACCATGCTGAATCGGCAGACTACATAGCCCAGATTGTCAGCTCCCTAGGGCTTACTCCCAAACCGATCAAATCAATCGCCGAACTGGTCACCACACTGCAGCAGGGACTCCCGCGGCTGATAATCACCGAAGCGCTGCTGCCCGGCTATGACGATTTTCTCATCCTGCAGCATGTGAAAGAGCAGGAGAACCTCAAGGACATTCCGGTTATCGTCACCACCAGCCGATCAAAACGGGAAGATATCATCAAAGCCCGCCAATTGGGGGCCAAAGGGTTTCTCATCAAACCTTTTGATAAAAAAGCACTTATTCAACAGATCAAACTGGCGCTTAACATCCGGGACTTGACCGGCAGCAGCACACAGCCGACCCAGGTCCGCCGCCCGCCGGCCACCGGCCGCCATCAATCCCACAAAATATCCCTCTCGACCATCAACAACGAACGACTGAAAAGCCAGATTTTACAGAAAATTGAGTCAATTCCCTCACTGCCGGCCATTGTCTATAAAGTCATGCAGCTGATCCAGGATGAAAAATCATGCGCTGCGGACTTCCAGGATCTGATTGCCAAAGACCAGGCGATGACCGCCAGGATGCTAAGGATGGTCAACTCCTCTTTTTTCAGCCTGTCACGGAAAATCAATTCCATCTCTGACGCCGTGGTTTATTTAGGCCATAACACCATCAGGAGCCTGGTTCTTGGAGCTTCAACCTCAAATATTTTCAAGAAAAGTCTCACCATCTACGGCTACCCGAAAGAGGGGCTCTGGCTGCACTCCAACATTGTTGCAGCCATCGCCCGCCACCTGGCCAAAGAGGCCCGGCTTACTCCGGCAGAAATTGAAAACTGCTATATTTCCGGGCTGCTGCATGACATCGGCAAGTTAATTCTTGGCCCCTTTGTGGAACAGTTCGCCGACCGTTTCACCCCAATTCTCGCTGCCGGCAAACCTATTTCTGGTGCAGAAAAAGATATTCTCGGCTTTGACCACGGTGAGATCGGCGGCATTCTGCTCACCAACTGGAAGCTGCCAAAAAACCTGGTTGAAACGGTCTCCAGCCATCATAGTCCTGACAATGCCACCGTCAACCCGAGGGAGGCCATTGTTGTCTCCCTGGCTGACAATCTGTGCAACCGCCAGGGATTTGCCCTGGCGCAGCCGCTTGAACGGCTGACGGAGGAAGAACGGCACCGAGGATATAAAGCCCTCAACCTGCCACCGGACTGGGAGGAACAACACCAGGAGCAGATTACTGATCTGGCCGGCCAAGTGGAGGAGATGATCAGTAAACTCTAATTTTTTCAGTAAGTCAGCGCGTCTGGCTCCAGACATCGACCGTCCCCTGACCACCGGCAGCACATGAAGCGCCGCAAACAGTCATGCTTACAGCACCGGCGGCCAGCTGTTCAAATAATCATCACTAAGGAATACCTATAATGAACTCCCTTTCCCAGCAAGCAATCATGGAGATCCATGCCTCCCTGGATTCAGCCGAACTCTACTTCACCTTGAATCGGCACCTTGGAGAGCTTTTCGGCATCCACCGCTATTCAATCTTCCTTTTCAACAACGACAGTCAGCAATACAACCTGGATTTTTCCACGGTGATCGACAGCAGCTACTGGGATGAGATCTTTTTTGACCAGAATGATGTCTTTTTTGAGTTCTTTGCCGGCGATGAGCCGTCACCTATTCCCTCCCAGCTCACCTGGTTCGGCAATGAATATGACCTCTACTGGATCAACATCCTCTACCATGGCGATGAAATCGCCCTGGCTTTCATCGCCCATGAACCACTTGACGATTTTACCACCATTGCAGCACCGTTACAGCTCTATTTCGACCATCTCTGCCTCTCCCTGATCAAAGCCAAGCTGTATGAAGAGATGCGTGATATCAAGGAGGAAAACGCCGCCAAACTTGACGCCATCAACGAAATGGGAGAACTGCTGGGCAACCTTGAGCTGGAACGAATCATGGTCAAACTGATGGAGTTGTCATTGAAGATCCTCACGGCGGAAGTAGGTTCTATCATGCTTTACAACGATGAGCATGAACTGGAGACTACGATCGAGTGGGGCCTCAAAGATGAATTTATCAAATCAATCACCCTGAGCGAGGAAAAACTGCTTGTCGACCAAGTTGCCGCCAACAGGGAGGTTTGTCACATAGAGGACCTCCCCCATGACCCCAACGTTTCCGTCGGCAACAGTCTCTATTCGGTTAATTCCATTATCTCTTTCCCTCTGTTTACCCAAAACAAAACATACGGCGTCATCAACATCATCAACCAAGAAGGAAGTACCCATTTCGACAGCCGGGAGATAGAAACCCTGAAAACCGTTGCCCAGCTGGCTTCCATTGCCATTGAAAATGCCGTCTATCATCAGCAGGCACTGGAACAGGAAAAACTGATGGAGCAGCTAAGGATTGCCGGCGAAATCCAGCGGAGTCTGTTGCCCCAGAAGAATCCGGCTATCAAGGGACTTGACATCAGCGGCATCAGCATCCCGGCAGTCAATGTGGGGGGAGATTTTTTCGACTACATCGAAACACCGGAGCATAAGCTATGCGTGGTTATCGGCGATGTTGCCGGCAAAGGCATTCCGGCAGCCCTGCTGATGGCCATGACCAAAAGCATGATCAGATCAAATATCCAGGAACCCTGCAGCAACCGGACAAACCTACCCCAGGGAATGCGCTCGGTAAACAATTTCCTGGCCCGGGAAAACCTGGAGGGCAAATTTGTCACCGCTTTAGTGTATATTCTTGATCTGGTGGCAATGAAAGTCCACCTGCTCAGTGCCGGTCATACACCGCTACATATTTTCCGGCCCCGGGAAAACGAAGTAAAGACTTGGAATGATGGCGGCCTGCCGTTCGGCGTCCTGGAAAACGAAAGCTATCGACACCTGGCAGTTGACATCAAACCCGGTGACATCCTGCTTATCTACACCGATGGAATCACTGAAGCCCATAATCGGAACAGTGAGCTCTTCGGCACCCGACGGCTGGAACAGTTGATCATGAAAAATGCTGATCAGAACGCTGAAACAATCCGTGATGTGGTCGTCAAGGAAGTGGCCCGGTTTGCCCATGGCGAACCCCAGTTTGACGACCTGACCCTGGTGGTGGCTAAAATAAGCGAAGACATCGGCCGACCAGAATAAACAAACACCTCTGAACCGGCAGCATCTGCGTGTAGTCCGCAAACAGAGGTAAGAAAACCGGCAGGAATGGGGAAGCAGTCGCCTCCGAAAACCAGCCGGCCCGAGAACCGCTCAATCAAAGGGAGTTGCTCGCTGCCATCAGCCTCAAGGATGTTTACAAACATCCGGACCCCCTCTTTACCCCTATCCATACCCCCTTGCGCCACCGTGCAGAAGCTGGTACAGTTGGGTACTTTTGGTTTCAACTTTCCCCCTGGCTGCGTGGCTCATCATGGTCCGGATTTTCCCTCGTCACTTTTGCCGCACGCTACCCGTCATCCTGCTGGCGGTTATCTTCTCATTGGGGGCCTGTACACGCGACCAGCTCACCACTGCCCCCGGCAACAGCATAACGGTCGGTCTTGAAGGGTCACCGACAACGCTGGATCCCTGCTATACCAGTGACGCCTATGGCTCCAGGATTCTGCCGCTGATCTACAACAGCCTGGTAACCACCGATCACCACGGAATCATTATTGGCGACCTGGCCGAAACATGGCAGATTATTGACAGCTGCACCTATCTCTTCCGGCTCAAGCCGACTATCCGGTTCAGCGATGGCAGTCCCTGCCGGGCAGCAGATGTCAAGGCAACCATCGATTTTCTCAGAAACCCTGATCATGGGTGCCCGGCATTCGGCAGCCTTTCCCTGATCGAAAACATTGACATCCCCGACCAGCGGACGATCATCTTTCATCTCAGTCGGCCTTTTGCCAGTTTTCTCTATGCCCTTACCGCCTATATCATTCCAGCACCTTACTGCACCATCGACAACAACAATGATCGTATCATTCCCGGCAGCGGTCCTTTCCAACTGAGTGAATTTTCCCGTGGTCGGCGCATTACCCTGACTCGCAATCAAAACAGTCAAGTGGCGCCAACGATCGACACCATCCATTTCCAGATTATTGCTGATGATACCACCAGAATTCTGGCGCTCAAAAAGGGAACGCTTGATCTGGTGCAAAATGCCATCCCTCCCTACGCATTGAAATTTCTCCAGCGCGATCCCCAGCTGCAGATTATCAGTCAGCACGGCTCCAGTTATAAATACCTGGGCTATAATCTTGAGGACCCACTGACCGGCAATCTCACGGTTCGTCAAGCTATTTCCCTGGCCATTGACCGCCAGCAGATCATCCGCCATATTCTAAAAAACCATGCCCGCCCGGCCACCGGCCTGCTGCCGCCGGAACACTGGGCAAAAGCATCGTCGCTGCCGTCAGATCGCTACGACCCGGAAGCAGCTGCGGCGCTGCTTGACAACGCCGGCTTTCCACCCCTTGGAAAACAAGGTATCCGTTTCAGCCTGACGTATAAAACATCCACTAACCAGGAAAGTTACGAGATCGCCCAGATCATCAAAAAACAGCTGGCTGCAATCGGTATTGCGGTAACCATCCTGCGCTTCGAGTGGGGCACCTTTTTTGCGGATATCAGGAAAGGAAATTTTCAGCTCTACTCGCTGAAATGGATCGGCATTGAAGACCCGGATATTTTTTACTACATCTTTCATTCCTCCAGCACCCCGCCCAAGGGCGCCAACCGTGGCAGGTTCGTCAACAAAGAGGCAGACCGACTGCTGGAGCAGAGCCGGCTGTCCCTTGACCCGGAAGAACGCCGCCGGATTTTTGTCCGCCTGCAGGAGATTCTTGCACAGCAAGTTGTCTACACCAATCTCTGGCACCGGGATGACGTGGTGATCATGAAGCGGAATCTGGCGGGGTTTGAAATCTATCCGGGGGGCGTGTACACTTCCCTCAGGCAGGTCACATGGCTCGATACCTGATCAAACGGCTGCTGACCATGATTCCTACCATCATCGGGGTGGTTACCATGGTCTTTTTTCTGGTCCACCTGATTCCCGGCGACCCGGTGACGGTCATGCTGGGGGAACATGCCCGGGCGGTGGAAAAGGCCGCCCTGCGCCAGCAGCTGGGCCTTGACCTGCCGCTTTGGCAGCAATACTGGAGTTTTCTCAAGGGGATTGCCACCGGCAACCTGGGGGTATCTTTTTTCTATCGCCAGCCGGTGGCTGCCATCATCGCTGCACGGCTGCCGGCAACCATCCTGCTGGCCGGCGCGGCAATGGGCGTGGCCCTGCTTATCGCCCTACCCCTGGGAGTACTGGCCGCCAGCCGCCAGTACAGCGGCATTGACAACCTGGGAATGTTTTTTTCGCTGTTGGGGATCTCAATGCCCAACTTCTGGCTCGGACCGCTGCTGATCATTCTCTTTTCCCTGAAGCTCAACTGGCTGCCGGTTTCAGGCATGGATGGCCTTGCCAGTCTCATTCTGCCGGCCATCACCCTGGGCACGGCCCTGGCAGCCATCCTTTCGCGGATGACCCGCTCCAGCCTGCTGGAGGAGATGGCCAAAGAGTATCTGACGGCCGCCCGGGCCCGAGGTCTGCCAGCCGCCCGGGTAATTCTCAAACATGCCTTGAAAAACGCCCTCCTGCCGGTGGTCACCATTGTCGGCCTGCAGTTCGGTTCCCTGCTTTCGGGGGCCATCGTCACCGAAAAGGTTTTTTCCTGGCCGGGGATCGGCAGCCTGCTGATTCAGGCAGTTTTCAGCCGGGATTACCCTATGGTCCAAGGATGCATCCTGGTGATCTCCTTTTGCTACATCATCGCCAACGTGGCCACCGAACTGTTTTACGCCCTTGTTGACCCAAGAATCCGGTATGACTAAGGTTCACTTTGAATCATGGTCTTATTCATTACAAGGATATAAGCCAGGACAACCTGAAACTCCCATACATGCCCCGCAACCCCCGAACAGGCGACCTGAGTCCGAAAGGTCAGCGTGGATCGGTGGCCAGCAAGCTACTTACACCATACGGATGGCAAACTCGGGGCAGAAACCAACGCAGTAGCCACAGCGCAGGCAGAGATCAGCATTGATCCTGGGTTTTTCCTCTCCAGGGTCCTTGGTGATCGCTCCGTTGGGACAATTTTCCATACAGGTACCGCAATCCTTGCAGAGCCAGTCGATGATTTGGAACTCCTTGACCTCAGTCAAGAGCGGCGGCAGTGAAGCAAGGTCAACTGGTTGAGTCTTGAAATAGGCCAGGTTATACTCCACTTCCGCTTCGCTGACCATCCCCAGCGCAAGAGACAACCGACCAATTTCCCTGGCAAAGCCGACTGCCTGATGAAAGTCACTCACTAGACTGCCACCCCCAAGAACTTTCATCAGATAAACGCCCTTTTCCTGTTTGAGACACTGGCCGATGGCTCCTTTCATTTCAGTCACCGATCCATGGAGGATGCCGATCCCCGCCTGGTTGATAATCGGAAACACCACGTCCACCTCATCCACCTCGGCCGCTCTGCTAGCGGCGGCCACCGAATGGGTGCTGATCCCCACCGCCTTGATGATTCCTTTGGCTTTACAATCCAGCAGACACTGCCAGGCCCCCCGACGCTGCTCAAAGACCGTTTCATCAGCCCGGGCGGCGTGGAGGTGGAAGATATCGATATAGTCCACTTCCAGAGCCTGCAGAGCCTCTAGAACAGCCTGTTCCATTTCCCCATAGCCTGGCAGCCGTGGATTTACTGGCCAGCACCGGCCGGCGGGGAACCTGCTTCAAAGCCAGTCGGATCGGTTCATAGGTTTTGTACATCTGGGCGGTATCGATGAAATCAATCCCGCCGCGCAGGGCCCGGACAATGATATTCCGGCAAACATCAACCGGCAGATTCTTCTGCAGCGGCCCCATGGGCAGAGCGCCAAAACATACTTCACTGACTTCCAATCCGGTCCTGCCGAGGAGCATTCTCCGCATCATGTTCTCCTTTTTCGCTGCTGCTGCCTACACACCCATCTCTTGGCACTTTACCAACAGCTTTTTTCTCCCCTTAGTGCAATAAAAACCGGCCGCTGTCAAATCTTTGCTTATTTTTTCTATCAGTACTCCCGTAAATCATGATACATTCTTATGGCAGTTCAACGAACTGGGAAGCCACCTGCCCGCCAAACAACAAGACGATGAACCACGCAACAAGAATGACACAACGATTAGTTCTCTCCCTGCTTTTTTTCGCCTTGCTGATTCCCGCCGACTCCCGAGCGGCGGAGCTGAATCCCTGGATCCACAGCTGCTATTTTGAAAACGACCTGTTCACCGGCACCGACAGCAACTACACCAACGGCGTGAAATATGCCATCATCTCCCCCGACCTGTCACCGACCGTCCAGGACAAAGGCAGGATTCCCAAAAAAGTGCTTGATCTGATTCACACCCTGCCCTTCATCCGCAATGCGCCGCCCGAAACAGCGCACAAGGTGGAGTTTTCCTTCGGCCAGAACATCTACACCCCTGCGGATATCGCCCGCAGCGACCTGATCGACGATGACCGTCCCTATGCCGGCTGGACCTACCTGGGCACCGCCTACCACCGGAAAAGCGTCCTGCAGCAAGGCATCGCCACCATGGACACGGTGGAAATCCAGCTGGGTCTGGTGGGTCCGGAATCATACGCCGAAAACTCCCAGAAGCTTGTCCATGAACTCCGTGACCTCCAGACTCCCAACGGCTGGGATCATCAGCTGCACAATGAACCAGGCATTGTCCTTGCGTTCGAAAGGAAGTGGCTCTTTCACCCCCATAAGGATGGGCTGGGCTGGGCGACCATCGGCCATACGGGCGGCACCCTGGGTAATGTGGCAACCTACCTCAATGGCGGCCTGGAGGTGCGGCTGGGCTGGAATATTCCCGAAAACTTCGGTGTTTCGCTCATCAGGCCGGCTGGCAGCACCCGAATGGGGGTAACCTGCAGACCAAGCTTTTATCTCCTCGGGGCCCTTGACAGCCGGCTGGTTTTCAGGGATATTTTCTTAGACGGCAATACGTTTACTGACAGTCACAGCGTTGACAAGGAACCCCTGGTCGCTGATCTTGCTGCCGGAGTCGCCTGCAGCTATGGCAGGTTCATGCTTACCTTTACCCAGGTACTGCGTACCAAAGAGTTCAAAAAGCAGACCGACAGCCATAGCTTTGGTGCCATCTCCCTCTCCTGTTTTTTCAACTTTTGAACGGCCGGGGAATTGCCGACGCAATAACCACGGAAGGATCATGACCATGTTCCATCTTCCCCCAACAGGATGGACAACCTATCGATTTTTCCGCCCACATCACCTTTTTGGCATCGTTCTGGCAGCCATGTTGCTGGCCTTGCCGCCGGCGGATTGGGCAAAAGCAGAACAAGCTGCTGACCAGGCCGGAATGCAGCGGCATATCATTCTGCAACTGCCATGGCGTCACCAGTTCCAGTTTGCCAGCTACTATGCCGCCGTTGAACAGGGCTATTATCAGAAGGCCGGATTCGACGTAACCATCCAGAACGACAATCCGGGCAGCAGTCCAGTTGCCGAGGTTCCTGCCGGTTTCCTCTACAATCCTGAGCCCGAACTGGACTACGCAATACTCTATCGGCTGGCGGTTATTGCCATCACCCTGCTGTTTGCCACCGCCATCGGCCTGCTGATCTTCTTCACCTATCGCATGCGCCAGGTCCTCAAGGAAAAAACGGCATCACTGGTGGCTGCCGAAGACGACCTGCTTGCCAGCGACGCCCTCTATCGAACCCTGTTCAACAACGTTCCGGTCGGCATCGGCCTGATCGGCCTCGATGGCAGCATTTTTGCGGTCAACAATAAGGTGCTGGAGATTACCGGCTATACCAGGCGGGAAGCCCTCCGGGAAAATGTCAGTTCCCTCTATTTCAACCCTGCTGATCGGCAAAAAACTCTCCAACAGATACGCGAGAACGGCTTTGTCCAGGGGATGGAGTTCAAACTGAAGCGAAAGGACGGCACCCCTTTTGACGGTCGTTTCACCAGCGTCCTGGTGTCGGTCGGCGGCGAACAGAAGATGCTCTCGATGGTCGAAGATCTCAGCCAGCAAAAGCAGCTGGAGGAGGAGCAGCTCAAGGTAGCGGAAAAGCTTGAGCGGCTGGAAAAGATGGAGGCCATCGGGTTGATGGCCGGCGGCGTCGCCCATGATCTGAACAATATTCTTTCCGGCATCGTCAGCTATCCGGAACTGCTGCTAATGAAGCTCCCCAAGGACAGTGACCTGAGAAAACCGATCCAGACCATCCAGCAGGCTGGCAGCCGGGCGGCGGCCGTGGTGGCTGATCTCCTGACTGTTGCCCGTGGCGCTGCCAGCATCAGGGAAACGGCAAATCTGAACAGGATCATCGAGGAATATTTCACCTCGCCAGAGGGGATGGAAGTCAAGGAGCTGCATCGAGAAGTTTCCTGCATCACCAATCTGCTCCCAGAACTGGCCAATATTTTCTGTTCACCGGTGCATATCAGGAAATGCCTGATGAACCTGATCCTTAACGCCGCGGAAGCCATTGAAGACGAGGGAACCATTGTCATTACAACCCGCAACCAGTATCTGGCCGGGCCGCTTTTCAAGGGACACAAGATCAACCAAGGACAGTATGCCGTTCTCAGCGTCAGTGATACCGGTTCGGGCATTGAAAAAAAAGATATTGAACACATTTTTGAGCCATTTTATACAAAAAAAGTCATGGGTAGGAGCGGCACCGGTCTGGGACTTACCGTGGTCTGGAATACGGTTCAGGATCATGGCGGCATCATCACGGTGGACAGCAGCAGAAAAAGGACTGTCTTCGAACTCTATTTCCCGGCAACCACCGAGGAGCCGGCGGCCGGCAAACCCCATGTTGAGATGGAATCCCTGAAAGGCAGCGGTGAAACCGTCCTGGTTGTCGATGATGAACCTCAGCAGCGGGAGATTGCCAGCCAAATTCTCCTACTCCTTGGCTACCGGGTTGCAACGGTGGCTTCAGGGGAACAGGCTGTTCACTATCTGCGCTCCAAAACAGCAGATCTGCTTCTTCTCGATATGCTCATGGCCCCGGGAATCAATGGACGGGAAACCTATGAACAGATCATCAGCATCCATCCCGAGCAAAAGGCGTTGATCGCCAGCGGCTTTTCCCACAGCGACGACATTAATCAGACGCTTTGCATGGGTGCCGGCGGTTTTGTCAAGAAACCATACACCGTTGAGCAGCTGGGCAAAGCAATCCAGAAGGTGCTGGGCACAAAACACACCGTCAACACAACATCTCGGCCACTTTTGGGGAGGATGCGAACGTGAGAGACAGCAGCTCGAACCAACAACAGCCAGCCACGACACCCAATGTAGGCTGGCTGAAAATACTGGCCATCGTGGTGCTCGCCACCAGCATCGCAACGATCGTCGCCGTGATTGCGGTCACCGGCATCTTTTCACGGGAATTCAGGCCAGTGACCTTGAGCGCCGGTGAACAGCAAATCCTGGAAAACAAACTGGCCAGGCTTGACCCCGGCAATCACCCGGAGGCTGACCACCAGCAGAAGGCTCCGCCAGTCGGCCAAACGTTACAGCCAGAACCCTACAGCGAGAAAGATGCCAGGCGGGAGATTGTTTTGAGTGAAAAGGAACTCAACGCCCTGCTGGCCAGGAATACTGACTTGGCCAGGAAACTTGCCATCGACCTTGCCGATGACCTGGTCAGCGCCAAACTGCTGCTGCCCGTCGAAGAGGACTTTCCCCTCTTGGGGGGCAAGACCATCAAGGCAACTGCCGGTCTGGAACTGGCAACAAAAAACGGGCAGTTGACCATCGCCCTGAAGGGGATCAGCATCTGGGGCGTACCGGTTCCCAACGCCTGGCTGGGCAATCTGAAGAATGTGAACCTGATAAAAGAGTTCGGCAATGATGAAGGGTTCTGGAAGACACTGGCCGCTGGCATCGAAACAATCATCATAAAAGAGGACAAACTGCTGGTCAAGCTCAAGGAGTGAGGGGCATCGGCTACGCTTAGCTGAACAAACGGGGCTTATCCATGGAAATCATCAAAATTATCTGCGCAATTATGCTGCCGCCGTTGGGAGTTTTCCTTCAGGTGGGGATCGGCAAGCACTTCTGGCTCAACCTGCTGCTGACGCTGCTGGGCTATATCCCCGGCATCGTTCATGCGGTCTGGGTGATTGCCAAAAACAAATAAATGATGGCTTCGTAACAACTCCATCTTGTTCGTTAAGCTGCAACCTTCGTCATTGTGGCGTACTGTATAGTACAACCCATTCCTCAGCCTTTGCTTGCCTCGAATCTGGTGCCGTTACTGTGCCATCCGGTTTCTAAAACATTTTGCCGGTTATTACGAGTTCATCAATAAAGAGGAGGGCATGACCTTGTCAAAGGAAAAAGACTATACCGAGACCATGGCTGAGCTTCGGCGCCACCAGGAACTGCGGGCGCAAAGCTACCGTGAGCGGGCTCTTAAACTGTTTCCATGGGTCTGCGCCCGCTGCGGCCGTGAATTCGCCGGCAAAAAACTGCAGCAACTCACCGTCCACCACAAAGACCACAACCATGACAACAATCCCGCTGACGGCAGCAACTGGGAGCTTTTGTGCGTCTACTGCCACGACCACGAACACACAAAACAGGTCAATGCATCATTCTACGGCAGCCCGCCACCGACCGACGCAGAAAAACCAGCCACCACCTATTCGCCCTTTGCCGATCTTGACCAGCTGCTGAAGAAGAAGCAGTCACATTGAGCAACTACCTTTAAGGCGGTTCTGGGCCAGGGTCATTTGTTGCCCGGAAATTACGCAATGAATTCATGAACCGGGCACTAGAAAATATCGGCGGAAAACAAGTATATCCTGGTTTCTGACTGCCGCCAGCAGGAAGCCGACAGCCCGGCTTTCATGCAGGTGTGCGCAAGGAACTCCTCCCGGCTCCAGCCGTACTCGGTGGCCACCTGGGGCAGCAAAAGTCCGGCATGGCCCTGGCATTCAAGATACAAGCCATGCACCCCCACCTCAATCTCCTCAAAATCATTCACCAGCTGCAGAGGTGTCAGGACGGATATCTCCAGTTTCAGGGAGGTCAGTTCCTCGGCAGTGACCGCTGGGAAGCGAGGATCATGGAAGGCTGCGGCAATGGCCATCTCCCGAACCGTTTCCTCCAGCGGCCGGGTTGCTCGGATATGGCCGATGCAGCCGCGCAAGCTGCCATCTTTATAGAGGGTTACAAAAGCCCCGCGCAATTCCCGCAGATGTTCACCAGCTGCCGGATCATGATGGTGCGCCGGGACAGGTGCATTCAGATGGCCGGCAATCTCCGTTAACACCACCTGGCGGAGAAACTGCTTCTCCGCCGCCGTCAACCCCAAGTCCACCCCAACCTTTTTTTTCATGAGCATTCCCCTGTCTGGATATAAACCATGGACGGCATATCACTCCTCTTGACGGAACAAGGCAGCCGCCATGTAGCCCACCACATGACCGCGATCACCGGAGACATCGCCGGAATTTTGATACTGAAGCACCCGGGCTGCAGTTGCTCCCAGGCGGGCGGCAAGCATCATGACCGCAATCATCGGGCCGGCACCGCAGGCTTCGGCAGAACCGCTTTTCACCGTCTGCCACAACGCCCGGGGATCATTGTCATTGACGGCCGCAATAATATGGCCATCCAGGACCGTTGCTTCATCATAGGTGTGGTAGTGGGATAGATCTGAACTGGCCACCAGGAGCACCCGGCGGCCGGCCAGCACTTTGGCAAAGGTTTCGGCAATCATCATCGCGGTTTCCCAATCCTGGGACCCCATGATCGCCGGAATCAGAGTAAATGCAGGCAGCATAACCTGCAGGAAGGGCAGTTGCACCTCCAAAGCATGTTCCTGCCGGTGAGCCTGGGGCATAAAATGACAGCTGCGGTTCTCCGCCTGCAGCTGCGCCACCACGTCATCAGCCACCGGCACCACCCCCAGCGGCGTCAGGTAGTCACCGTCACCATAGAGTGAAATCCCCTGGAAATACACATGATGACTGGGGGCAATCACCACCACATGATCATACACCGCCCCAGCCAGCTGCCGGTAAGCCGCAGCGGCAACGCCGCCGGAATAGATGTAGCCGGCGTGGGGACTGATAAGGCCGACCACCTGCCCGGGAACCTGCTCTCCAGGTGCATCTCTGAGATAGCGGGAGATGTCAGCCCGCAGGACCCGTTGATCATCGGAATAGAAAGCGCCAGCCACTGCCGGTCTTCTCACGCTCCGTTGCTGCATTCCCTCCCCCCTCCAGGGCCGATATCTGGCCGGCCCTTTGCACTTGATTATAATCGCCAGATCACGTATGAAACCTCACAGTGATTCTCCCTCGTAATAATCTATCATGCTTTGACGGCATGTCAAGCAAGCTGACAACAACGATGGACAAAAATAGCATCCTTACCCACCTGGAAAATTTACTGGCCCAGTTCAACATCAGGGTCGTTTATGAAAACCTTGTCGCCCAGGCAATCAAAAGAAAACGCGGCCTGTGTCGCCACGAAAACGAATACCTGTTCATTATCAATAAAAAGGAGAACCTTGACTTCAAGATCGGTGCGCTTTGTGAGATTATCTCAAAATTCGATCTCGAATCAATCTACCTGCCGCCCCAGGTACGGGCGCTTATTGAGCGGCAGCAGAAACCTTCCAGCCGCCGGCAGACTTCAGGAAAGCAATGACAGCAGCGTGAGGTTGATAAAAAAAAGGGGATTACCCAACGGGTAATCCCCTTTTTTCATACTCATGAGGCCGGCACTTACTTTTCGATAATCGCGTCAGTCGGGCACACTTCTACGCAGGAACCACATTCAACACATTTGTCCTGATCAATTTCATACTTGTCATCAGCTTCGAAGATGGCATCTTCAGGACATTCTTCTGCACAGGTACCACAGGAAACACATTCATCGGTAATCACATACATGGTCAAACCTCCTTCAGTTATGGTTCACTTCGGGACACTGTCTTGCGTCACCTCTCAGTAAACACATTACATTATGGCCGGCAGCCAACCACGGCCGCCAACCTAACAACCATTAAATTTCCATCACTTCCTGCTCTTTAGCAACAATGATCTCATCAATTCTTTTGACAAAGCTGTCGGTCAACTTCTGCACTTCATCCTGACCTTTACTGTTTTCATCTTCGGTGATATCCTTATCTTTTTCCAGCGATTTAAGCATATCAATGCAGTCACGCCGGCAGGCCCGGATACCGACCTTGGAGGTTTCCCCCATCTTTTTCACCACCTTGACCAACTCTTTCCGCCGCTCTTCGGTTGGTCGGGGCATCACCAGGCGAATCTGCTTGCCGTCATTCGTAGGATTGACCCCAAGATCGGACTTATTGATCGCCTTTTCAATATCACCAATCATGTTACTGTCCCATGGCTGAATGACAATCATCCTGCTTTCGGGAACAGAAAGCGATGCCATCTGGTTCAGCGGTGTCAAGGTGCCATAATAATCGATCTTAATCCCATCAAGCAGGGCAAGGGATGCCCGGCCGGTACGCACCCGCCCCAAATCACGCTTCAGAGCCTCAACAACCTTCTGCATACTTTCCTGGCCGTCTTCAAGAACCGCAGCAATATCTTCCTGTGCCATAGTTACCTCTTTCCGACATAGGTGCCGATTGGTTCACCGCTCACCGCTTTTTTGATATTTCCCCGTTTTGTCAGGTTGAAAACCAGAATCGGCAGTTTGTTGTCCATGCAAAGAGAGATTGCGGTGGCATCCATCACTTTCAGCCCTTTTTGCAAGACATCAAGATAGGTAAGTTGATCATATTTCAACGCCCCGGGGTGCTTCAAAGGATCACGGTCATAGACGCCGTCAACCTTGGTGGCCTTGATGATAATATCGGCCTGAATCTCCATGGCCCGCAGGGAGGCGGCGGTATCGGTGGTAAAGTAGGGATTGCCGGTACCGGCCACAAAGATAATCGTCCGCCCTTTTTCCAGATGACGTACAGCCCGGCGCTTGATGTAGGGTTCGGCAACCTCCTGCATGGCAATGGCGCTCATCACCCGGGTAAAAACACCCAGCTGTTCCAACGCATCCTGCAGAGCCAGACCATTGATTACCGTGGCCAGCATCCCCATATAGTCCGCAGTCGCCCGGTCCATACCCGCCTCGGCAGCATGAACACCACGAAAAATATTGCCACCGCCAATAACGATGGCCACCTCCACCCCCAATTCACGGAGGTCCCGGATCTCTTCGGCAAAAGAGCGGATCGTCTTGCTGTCGATACCATACTCTTTATCCCCCATCAGGGCTTCACCGCTTAATTTCAGCAAAACCCGACGGTAAGGGAGTACCTGCGCCACCATCTGCGTCCGTTTCTTGGCAGTTCCCACCCGGCAGCTACACCTTTACCGGGAAAACAACCAGCTACTTAAGTTGATCGGCAACTTCCTGTGCCAAGTCGGAACTTCTCTTTTCCAGGCCTTCACCCATAACAAAACGGGTAAATCGCCTGATACTGATATTTTCCCCGGTCTTGGCAATCATATCTTTCACCAGGGCCTCGACGGTCAGATCAGTATCTTTGACGAAAGGCTGCTCCATCAGGCAGTTTTCCTGGTAAAATTTTTCCAGTTTACCGGTAACAATCTTATCAACAATGTTTTCCGGTTTGCCACTGTCCAATGCTTGAGTCTTGAAAATCTGCTTTTCCCGTTCCACGATCTCCGCCGGAATATCTTCCCGCAGGACGCCTGCCGGATTGGCTGCCGCAATCTGCATGCAGATATCTTTGACAAAAGCCTGGAACTCATCGGTACGGGCAACAAAGTCAGTTTCACAATTGACTTCCACCAGGACGCCGATTTTCCCGCCGGCATGGATATAGGATCCAACCAGACCTTCGGAGGTGATACGGCCGCTCTTTTTAGAAGCTGCCGCCAGGCCCTTTTCACGCAGAAAATCAAGAGCTTCTTCCAGATTGCCCTCTTTTTCCTTGAGAGCTCTTTTACAATCCATAATCCCGGCCCCGGTTTTTTCCCGGAGCTCTTTTACCATTGCAGCAGTAATCTCTGCCATGCGCTCATCCTCCACTATGGTCATCTGCGGTCCCGCGGACAGGTTCAATCCAGCCGTCAAAAACCCAGATAGATGTTCAATAATTATTCTGCGGACGGGGCTGCAGACTCTTCAACAGCCTCGGCTGCCTTCTCTTCCCCTACCCGCTCGACAATGGGACCCTCACCTGATTCCTCGACAAGAAAATCAGCTTCATCGACCCCTTCAGCCGCAACCTGGGCTCTTTCGGCCCGCAGCATTTTCCCCTCCAGACAGGCGTCAGCAATTTTGCCGCAAAACAGCTTGATGGCCCGGATGGCATCATCGTTGCCCGGGATGGGAAAATCGATGGGATCAGGATCACAGTTGGTATCAATGACGGCAACCACCGGGATGCCCAGCTTGTTGGCCTCGGCCACCGCAATCGATTCCCGTTTGCAATCGATGATAAAGACGCAAGCCGGCTGCCGGGTCATATTCTTGACCCCGCCAAGGTTCTTCTCCAGCTTTTCCCGCTGCCGTTCCAGGGAAACCACTTCCTTCTTGGGCAGCAGTTCATAGGTACCATCGCCCTTCATGGTTTCCAGCTTCTTGAGCCGGGCGATGCTCTGCTTGATGGTCTGAAAATTGGTCATCATACCACCCAACCAACGCTGGCTGACCCAGTACATGCCGCAACGCCGAGCTTCCTCCTCAATGCTTTCCTGCGCCTGGCGCTTCGTCCCGACAAAAAGGACATCGCCACCATTAGCCACTGTTTCAACCACTTCCTTGTACGCCCTGCGAAATAGGGGAAGCGATTTCTGCAGGTCGATAATATAGATGCCGTTGCGGTCTCCAAAGATGTATTTCTTCATCTTCGGATTCCATCGTTTTGTCTGGTGACCGAAATGAACCCCAGCCTCCAGCAACTGTCTGATTGTTGTTACTGTTGCCATGTTTTTCTCCCGTTTCTTGTTTTTCCGCCGCTTCCCGTCCACCCCCACCAACCCTTGCTGGCACAATGGTGTAGACGATATAAACTATCCGGAAGCGTGAGTTTTATGAACGTGGCCTAGTTACCATAAACACCGGTCTTTTGCAAGGCCAAAAATCTTCCTGGCATCACTGATATCACGGGCAATCTGGGCCTGCAAAGCAGGGATGTCGTGAAACGCAATGACCGCTCTGAGCCGGTCAAGAAAAGTGATTTTGATTGTTTCTCCATAGAGATAACGCGCAAAATCAAGGATATGAACTTCGACGGTCAACCCGGTATCACCAAACGTAGGATTATAGCCGATACTGACGACACCCTGCCATTGGCGATCATGGTAGTCAACCAGAACCGCATATACACCTTCCCGGGGATAAAGCTCTGCTTCAGAACGGATGTTGGCCGTCGGGAAACCCAACTCAGCACCCCGGCTTTTCCCCGGCCGCACCTCGCCCATCACCGAATAGTAACGACCGAGCAGACGGGCAGCTGGCAGAACCTCACCGGCCATGATATGTTCACGAACCCGGGTACTGCTCACCACTTGGCCGTCGACCAACAGCGGCGGGGCAATAAGCGTGGAAAATCCCAGTTCGTCACCCAGTTTGTGCAGGAGTTTGACATCTCCTTCACGATCACGACCAAAGGTATAATTATCGCCAACAATAACGGTCCTGGCCCCCAACTGTTCGACGATGACCCGGCGGCCAAACTCGGCCGCCGACAAATCGGCAAATTCCCGGGTAAAGGGGGCACAGACTACTGCTTCAAGACCACATTCGGCCATCAGCCTGATTTTTTTCTCCAGCGGGGTAATCAAAAAAAGCCGCCGCTCGGGAAAAATCAGCTTTAAAGGGTGGGGATTGAAAGTCAGCGCGACCGGAACAACGCCATCACGGGCAGCCACTTCACCAGCCAGGGCAAAAAGGGAGCGGTGCCCCAGATGAACACCGTCAAAATTACCAATGGTCAGTACCGTACTGCGCGGCGGAAACCGCTGATCCCAAAGATTAAGGTAGGTCTTCACAGTTTCATCCAGAAAAAAAGAGGGATGTCCTGACTCTTTCGCCTGCCGGCCAAAAGCGCCACAACAATCCCGAAGCTACCAAGATATCCTATTTCAGCCGCATAGGACTGTACGGTTAGGTTAGCGACAGCCCCGGCACAAGAGCGATCACTATACACATTTCAGCCACGAAGAAAAAGAAAAATTTCCAAGAGATCGTACACTCTCAGCGACGCAAAATCCGTGGAGCCCCCCCATGCACTCATCCGGCCATCTCAGCACAACGGATAACCTCAACAGTCGACGGCTACCCGTTGACGGGCCTCTTGAACAATGGAAACATAGTCCTGCTGATCAAAACCCAGCCTGGTGAGGGTTTCATCAAGGGGGATGCTGTGCTCGTCAAACCCTTTCTCCCGGTAGACCACATCCGTCAGGATCTCATACTGCTCCCGGCGATGCGTTTGCAGCAGGTGCAGTAACTCCGCGTCAGTTCTCGATTCAACCTCAACACCGGCATTACGAAGGCAGGCTTTATAATAATCCCGGCGATCGACAAACTCGTCCAGGAAAACCGGTGCCATGGCCCTGAGAGGAATGCGGTCATGCTCCCGGGTACCGACTCCCTGGCGCAGGTTAATGAGTTTATGCAACAGATAGCAGCGCTCGGACTCGGTCAACAGATCATCAAGCGTTTTTTTGGTTCCCAGGGTCGCATTAACGAGTTCAAGATAGCAGTCAACCGTGGGGAGATTTTTGGCCGGGTCATCGGTTGCCGCCGCATCCGGATGGCGGACGTCAATCCATGGAAGCTTGCAAAGGCCGACAATGTTAAACCAGGTGCGAAACAGGGGAAACCACCTCAGGGCAGCGGCTTTCTGTTCAAAGGTCGGCATCTCGTTTTTGACCTGATCAAGGGCAATCAGCCAGGCCTCATCATGTTGGGGACCTTTCAAGGCAAAACCATAGCCACCCTGCTGAGCGAGCGATTCCTTGGTGATATACATGGAAAACTCCAGTCCTTTGGTCTCCATGGCAAAAAGGTCAAGATCATCAAGGACAACCCGTCGATTGCCGCCATTGCGGGCCGCCGCCCGTTCAGCTATCCAGCCCTTCATATGGCGAATTCCCCGTCCCACTTCCCTGGTGAAGCCATGGGTTCCAGCAGCCATCATGTGCAGCAGGCCAAACAGGACATCCTTATCATTAAAAAGGACCGCCGGCAAAGGCAAGCACGTTTTCAGGGCTATCATATCTGGTTGCCGCATGCGTACCGTCATAGACCAGTTTCAAACAATAGCCGCGGCCGCCGACAAACATCTCTTTTGTCTGAGGGGAAAACTCCTTGATGGAAATAGTTCCAGTGGTCAGATCTATGGCCAGCAAACGGTCCGTGTACCCTTGTTTGACTGACACTTTTTCATACTCAGTTGATACAATCACCATGATCTACTCCTGCACATTTCGGTCTTGCAATCCGACACCATTATCCATAGTGAATTTTCTTAGCTTAGCCTGATACCACAGGCTCCCATTCATGTCCATGTTCGCCCGGCATCTGATCCAATCGGAGGCGGGCAAGTCAATAATTCTCTCAGTAGCGGCAACATATAAACAAACGCGACGGTTGACGCCGTCGCGTTGAGTACCAATATCCACGCAGCTGACTGCAAAAAACCTCGCAGTCGGCTTTTGGCAACCGGCAGACCCTCCCTAAAGCTGCCTGCGTATGCGGCAGCTGATTCCCTTAAGGTTCGGAGTACCGTATTCCTTACCGATTCTTTCGGTTGAAGTAAGCATATTGAGATTGGCCCTTTTCCAATCAAACTGGTTTTGGGCATCTCCTTCGGGAAACCACCAGCCATGGGCCGCATTAATGACCCGGGGATCGATGCTATCAACCAAGTGGACATACTGGACGATGCTGCCTTTCCGAGTCTCAATGACCACCTGATCGCCCTCGCCGACCCCATGGAGCGCCGCCGTTTCGGGATGGATTTCCACCTTTGGTTGGGGCCGCAGTTTCCGCAGTTTTTCAATCCACCGGTAAGATGAATGGAGAAAATAACGGCTTTTGCTGCTGGTCAGCAGCAGTGGATAGTCGGCATCCACCTCCTCCGGCAGACCGTTGAATTCAGGCAGTGGTTTCAGTTTGAATTTTTCCGCGATGCTGAGCCGCAGTTCCACTTTGCCGGTGGGGGTGCGAAACCCTTTTTGTTCATACCGTTTGAAACGCTCGGGGCCCTTCAGATAACCTCGCTCGACAAACTGCCCATAGGTAAGTCCGGCCGGTCTGACAACATCTTCGAGAAATTCTTCATGATCAGCATGCCATAATTCCGGCGGACTGATCAGCTTGCCCAATTCGTTCATGATCTTGATATCGGACCAGCACTCCGGCGGCGGCTCAATGATTTTCGGCCTGGCCAGGATAAAACCATGACCGATGCCGTAGTGGCCGATGTCGTTGATTTCATAGTGGCTGGCAACCGGCAACACCACGTCGGCCATGGACGCCGTCGGGGTCATGAAAAGGTCGGCAATGGCGATGAAATCAAGCTTCATCAGGGCTTCGTAGGTCTGCCGGCTGTCGGCATAGGAAAGCATGCCGTTGGAACACATGGCATAGAACCCTTTGATGGGGTAGGGAACTTCATCAAGGATCGCTTTTTTGAAAAAGGTCGGGGGAATGGTCATCAGGCGGGGAATCACCCGATGATAGGCACTGACCATCTCCTTTCGCTTTTCGGGAATGAGATCGGCACGGACAAACTCTCCCAGACTCATAATCGGCGGATCATGGGCGGCCACATTGCCCCCCGCCACATCAAGGTTGCCGGTGATCGCCATCAGACAGATGAGCGCCCGCATCACATCAAAGGTGTTGACCGTATGCTCGAGGGGATTTCCCCATTGAATAACCGCCGGTTTTGTCGTCGCATACAACCTGGCGGTTGCCCGGATGTCGGCGGCCGGAATCCAGGTTATCTCAGCCATCTTTTCCGGGGTATACTGCTGCACATGCTGGGCCAGATCCTCAAAACCATGGGTCCAGTTATCAACAAATTGCCGGTCATACAACGACTCTTCAATGATCACCTGAAGCATGGCCAGGGCCAGGGCATGGTCGGTTCCGGGACGGATCCGCAGCCATTGCTTTGCCTGGCCAGCAAGGTCTATCCGGCGCGGGTCGATGACAACCAGCTCCGTATCCCCTTTCAGCTGGTCCAGCAGCAGCTTGCAGATCTCCCCCTCCTCATTGGTGGAGGTAATGTTGCTGCCCCACAGCATCACCAGCTTACTGGGATGGTGGAAATCGGCCACCGGGTAAAAGCCGCAGGTATGAATGCCGGTGATCTCACGGGGGGCATGGCAGACATCCTGGGAGGCAATGACATTGGGAGAACCGAACAGGTTGGCCAGCCGGATGAGGACAAAATGCTCCAGCCCCTTCGGCATGCCGACCCCAAAGGCAACCCCTTTCGGACCGTATTGCTCTTTGATGCGGTTGAACTGTTCGGCGGTGTACTGGAGCGCCTCCTCCCAGGAAATCCGCTCCCACTTGCCGGCGCCCCGCTCACCAACCCTTTTCAAAGGATGGGTAAGACGGTGGGGATGGCTGAGACGGTCAGCGGACGCCAGCCCTTTGGGGCAGATATAGCCCCGGTTGAGATAGCCCTCGGGATCGCCCTTTACCTGCTCAATGCGGCCGTTTCTGACGCCGACCAGCAGGGAACAGCCGCCATGGTCCATGCGGGCACAGTGAGTTTTTAACCAACGAAGTTCTTCAGCCATGTAATTCCGCCTCCAGCTGCCGGCTTCATTGCTGAAAGAGAATTATCCGGAAACGCTGCACCCGGACGAACCCTTCCATCAACACCGGCAACACCGGCAGCTCCGGCTAACAGTTATCCTACTTTGAGTGGTTGACATAGCGGAGAAAATCGCTGCCGCTGTCCAACACCATGGTCGTTTTGTCGGTCAAAGCGTTTTTATACGCTTCAAGGCTCCGGTAGAACTGATAGAACTCCTCATCCTGCTGAAAAGCCTCGGCATAGATGGCAATCGCCTGCAGCTCACCTTCACCGCGGGCTTCCTGGGCGGTACGGTACGCCTCCGCCAGCAGGATGGTCCTCTCCTTGTCAGCCCGGGACCGGATCTTCAAGGCTTCCTCCTCCCCTTCAGAACGATATTTCTTCGCTTGGCGCTGACGTTCCGCCTGCATGCGGGAAAAGACATGCTTTTCATTTTCGGTCGGCAGATCAGCCCGCTTAATCCGCACATCGATCACCTCAATACCATAATCAACCGCTGCCTTGTTGCTTTTCATGGTTACCGTCTCCATGATTTCAGTCCGCACCTTGGCAACAATATCATTGAGGGTTTCCTTCCCCAGCTCAACCCGCAGTTCCGAGTAGATGATATCATCCAGCCGTGATTGAGCCCCCACCACGTTTTTCACCGTCTGGTAAAATTTCAACGGATCGACAATCCGCCATTTGGAATAGTTGTCAATCACCAGATTTTTTTTGTCACTGGTGACAATTTCCGCCGGCGAGGCATCATAGACCAGCAGCCGGTGGTCAAAGGTTATGACCTGCTGCAGCAGGGGGATTTTGAAATTCAGTCCGGGCTCGGTAATCACCCGCATCGGTTTGCCCAACTGCAGGACGAGGGCCTGCTGGGTCTGGTCAACCTTGAACATGGTTGACATGCCGACCAGCGCCAGAACAACCACAACAACAACGATTACCTTGATATTATTCATTTTCCAACCTCAGCTCTGCATAAAAACATCTCCGGGAAAACCCCCGATCACCACCCTGACTATTCCGCTGATTGCCCTTTGAAGCGCAAAGGATCGATGGGCAGCAGAGGGAGCATGCCCTTGCCCATCTTCTCATCCAGAATAATCTTGTCAACCCCGGCCAGCACCTCTTCCATGGTTTCCAGATACATCCGCTTACGGGTTACCGAAGGCGCCTGCTGATACCCCTTGAGGTTTGACAGAAAACGAGCCGCATCACCCTTGGCATAGTTGATCATCTCTTCCCTTGCCGCCTGGGCTTCGTTGATCATCTGGGATGCCTTGCCTTTTGCCTTGGGGAGGATATCATTGCGATAGCCTTCCGATTCATTGATGACCTTGATCTTATTTTCCTTGGCGCTGGCAACATCCTTGAAGGCCTCGATGACCGCTTTCGGCGGATGGACATCCTGGAGCTGCACGGCAACGATATCGACTCCAGCTTGATAACGGTCGAGGATGCTCTGCAACAGGACCATGGCCTCCTGCTGGATACGAAATTTACCGACGGTCAGTACTTCATCAATCAGGGTTTTGCCGACAATCTCCCGCATGGCCGCTTCGGTAGCGTCACGGACCGTTTCCGTCTGGTTGGCGATATTGAAAAGGTAAGCAACCGGATCCTTGATCCGATACTGGACAATAAACTGGGCATTGACAATATTTTCGTCGCCGGTGAGCATCATTGATTCACTGGTAATCTCCTGATAGCGGGCCGGGGGGCCGGGAGAGATGGTCCGAAAACCGATCTCCAGCCGTTTCACCTGGGTCACCCGCGGTTTCAGTACCTCTTCGATGGGAACCGGCAGATGCCAGTGGGGCCCCGGTTTGGTGGTATAGGTCACCTTGCCAAACCGCTTCACCACCCCCACCTCATCAGGACCGATGATATAAAAGCCGGTGGCCAGCCAGCCGATAATGATAAACAACAGCACCAGCCCGGCCCCACCCGGCAGTTTGCCGGCAATCTTAACGCCGCCGAAGCGAGCCTTTATTTTCCTGAGCACTTCATCCAGATCAGGGGGCTGCGGCCCATAACCACCCCCACCCTGATCTTCGTTACCATTGTATTCCCACGGCATACCAAACACCCCTCTTATGTTATCGATTAACGATGCAGCTTCAAACCACTGAAGCAAGCACTATACTCAACTCTTCCCTTGGCGTCAACCTCGCAAATAGTCAAACTGCTGTTGGCAACGGACTCAAAGCCATCAGCTCTCTTCCATCCATACTTGCCAGCCAACCCTGATTGCCCACCGCTCATCAACCAGATTGTCATTTGATGGGAAAGCCTGCCTCAAGCGGCCAAACTGTTTGAGACAAAGCCCTGATAATAGACTATCAACCCGTGGATATCGATTGAGGAGAGAATTATTCTGCCGCACCACCGGTAAATTTTTGGATCACCGGAGCAAGAACATCAGCCGCCAGCATTCCCATAAACGCATGGCCGGTTTCGTTGGGATGAACGCCGTCGACCAGGAAATAGCCCATGGGATCCTCCAGAACGGGCCAGGAACGCCAGATATCGAGCAGCAACACCCCCTGGCGGTCAGCTGTTTGCCGGATAATAGCATTGTAGGTTTCCGGCGAGCCGCCGCCGAGAAACATGGCCGGGGCTGCAGGCTGAATGGTGGTCAGCAGTACCGGCAGGCTTTCAATTGCCAGCAGCGCCTCGACCACCGCCAGCAGGTTATGGCGAAACTCGGCCGGCGGCGCTCCCAGGTAGAGATCATTGAGGCCGAAAGCCACCGTAACCAGCTGTGGCCGATAGCGGAGAACATCCCGCCGCAGCCGCTTTCGGCCGCCGAGCAAGGTATCACCATCCACCCCGGCATTGATCAAGCGCAGATCAAGGGCAGGAAACTGCTTCTGCAGCTGTTGCCGGGCAATCTGGCACCAGGCGTGCCGGACACCGAAACCATGGGTTATGGAATCTCCGAGACAGGCAAGGGAGAACATCTTTCGTGCTGTATGATTGTTCATGGTTGAGCCACAGACATCCTGACCAATGGGAATTCTAGAGAAAAGACTGGAGATATTCCTCCAACTGGCCCGGCGTCAGCAAAGTTTTTTGCCGCCGCAGCCGGCGGGCGGTTTTTTTAGCTTTGAGCAACTGCTGTTCCCCCCGGGGATCTTCAGCACATAAAGGTGAAGCCTGAAAGTTCTGCAGAATTTCCCTCATATTAGCAAGGCACCGCTGTTTGTAATCGGCCACGTCCTCGGCAGAGAGCTGGCAGCGGGGTGAATGATCAAGACGGGCAAGCATTTTCTGCCAGCGCCTGGTCCGATTCAACAGCAGGATGGTATTAAATATCCGCCGATTGACCGGAAATGAGAAAAGGGTCGGCGTAAGATTCTCGGCCAGCAGGGGATCATGATCCCACCGGCAGCGGCGGCTGATCAGGTGGGCATACTGCCATAACTGGTGGCGGACCGAGACCTCAAAACGCATCTCCCAGTAGAGGTGCAGCACTCGCCTGCGATAGTAGTGCTGAACGATTTTCGTCGGCACAAAAACGTTGTGGGCAACAAGGTCGGCAGCCAGGTGGGTAAGATAGCCGTAGACAAAAGCCTGCTGCGCCGGAATAACCGCCTTCTCCAGCAGTTGGAAGGCTACCGGCCAGATATGACAATGGCGCAAAGGATCAACAAACTTCTTGCCGACCACCATATCGGCAGCAATATTTCCATAGAGGAAATCATAGGGATACCGGGCCAGCAACGTAGCAACCGGTAACGGCAGCCTATCTTTGTCAGCAAGCAGTTCCCGGCCCAGCTCCAGGTGGGTTGCCGGCCCCCAAGCCCGGGCTGGAGAGGCACTGCCGAAAACCACCAGCAGAACCATCAACAGCAACATAAAAGCAAACACAACCATCAACCAGAAGCGCTCACGGAACTAGGGTTATTGGGACAAGGGAATGACATCAGTCCCCGGTGGCGGTGAAAAGTGGAAAAAGGTTGCTGGCAGATCCTGTTCAGCCGCCAGATTCCATGCATAAGTGATAATAATCTCATTGGCAAAAAGATCGATCATCCGACTTTCCACCAACTGCAATGTCAGCCGGTCGAAATAGAGTTGCAGACGGGTAAACGGCTTGCCTTCAGCATCGGACGTTTGCGGCTCAAGGGCAACCAGAATTCTGGGATCGTTCTCCTCAGGTGCCCCACCGACAACCACCCGGTAGTCCTGCTGCAGGCGCTCCAGGTTGGTCAACAGATTAACCATCAATCTGGCTTCCATCATCCGGGCAACCTGGCCAACCATGACCTGACGCAGTGCCTCATCATAAAACCAGAGAGTTTGACCATCTGAAATCAGCAGCTGCCGTTCAGGCGTCATAAATTCCCAGCGCATCTGGTCGGGAAGCTGGAAATAAACCTTCCCCCGAGAAACCACCGGTTCCCCGACATCGGGCAGACGGGCCTCCTGCGTAAAATCGCTGACCCAGACCCGGCGCTGCTGGAATGCCGCGTTGATTTTTGCCAGCAGGTCATGCTGATCAGCCAAAGGCTCGGCGCCGGCGGCCAACGTCAGGAAAAAGGGCACCATGATGGCTATCCACCGTATCATTCTGAACGCACTCTTCACTCTCTTCTCCTTAATCTGCAATCTGCGAGATACCCAAGGTGAACAACGGTAATGCCCTTTCACTGGCAAGATTGATTGCTGCCCATGTTCACCTAGAGTACCGGTGAGAACACCCGGCAGATATCCTCGGCAAATTCCCGCACCCTGCCCCGCTGCTGGATTTCTTCAAGGCTGACCAGACGGGATGCGGCCATGATCCGCTCCACAGCGGCAACCACCTGGCAGACATCGCCCTGGGAGTAAAGAAACATTGCCAGCTCGAAATTGAGCTGAAAGCTGCGGATGTCCATATTGACGGTACCCACCACCGCCAGTTGACCATCGATGACAATCATTTTAGCATGGGTCATGCCTGCTTGATAACGATAGAGTTGAACTCCCGCAGCCAGCAGATCGGGGAGAAAAGAGTTCCCGGCCAGATCCACCAGCGGATGATTCGACCGTTCGGGAATAATCAGACGGACCTCGCGCCCCATACGGGCCGCCAGTTCCAGGGCCGCTGAGAGAGGTTCGTCAGGAACAAAGTAGGGGCTGACAACCCAGATACTCTTTTCCGCCTGATGCAGCGCCGCCAGAATGCCGGAGTAAAGCGGCCGGCGCGCCGGAAAAACCGGCCCGTCGGCAACCACCTGGACAATGCTGCCAACCATGTGACTTCCCCCAAGCCCGTGCGCCGGCAGGTTCAGGTCATACGATTCGCCGGTGGCATACAGCCAGTCATGCCAAAACACCTGTCTGAGATCGTCAACTCCGCGCCCTTCCATAAAAAACGCCACATCTTTCCAGCGTTTGCGATCCCTGGTCGGCCCGAGGTAAGCCTTGGCCAGATTCATGCCTCCCGTAATCGCCCGTTTGCCGTCAACGATGACCATTTTCCGATGATTGCGCAAATTGGCCGACCAGCGGGTCCGAATCTGCAGCAGCGGCAGAAAAACCCCCACCTGACCGCCGGCATCCCTCAGCGGTTGGACGAACCGCCCCTTGGTGAAAAAACAACCAAGCGCATCAAGCAGTAAGCGAACCTTTACCCCCTGCCTGGCTTTAGCCGCCAGCATGGCAACCAGCTTTCGCCCGACATCATCATGTCCGAGGATAAAGGTTGCGATTTCAATTGATGATTCCGCGTTCCTGATCAGGACGGCCAGCGACTCATACGCCTCGACACCATCATCGACGAGCTGACAACGATTGCCGCCCACCGGCGAAAATGCCCCGGTCTGCTCCAGTAAACCGGCAACTCGCGAAAGTGGTGGGCTCAAGCTGCCGGCGGGCAGGGAAAAATGCTGCGGGGGGACAGCAAGCCTTTCGATTTCACTGATAATTTTTTTTATCCGCTTACCGCCGATAAGGAAGTAGACTGGCACCCCCAGATAGGGTATCAAGCCGATAGCCAGAATCCAGGCCAGCGTTGCCCCGGGATGTCGCCGTTCAAGGAGAATCCTGGGGATGAGGATAATGGCCAGCAGATACCCGAGGATCTCAAAAAAATGGACAAATGTCCAGTTGGTGACAGTCATCAGCTACCGCAGAGGTATGATCCTTTTCCAGCCCATAGTGAACAGCTGCCATCCCATGAAGCTGCCAGAATCCGATGGGATCTTCAGTTTGCTGGCAGAGAAAAATTCCGGGTGTAAAGAATGCCGCTACTCTTATCAAGAATTTTCAGCACCAGGGATGCGGGAGTTCCCGCTTCAGCCGGAAAAAAGAGAAAACCATGGGATATTTTGCCGGGCTGGATATCCCGGTTGTCGAGGGATCGGCGGTCAATATCTTCAACAATCCGGTAGTGACTATCATCCCGGGCTTCCGAGGTCATGGTACTGCCACCCCCGATAACCGCACCCGCCGCGCCGCCGACCGCCGCGCCTTTGCCAACGGCGGTGCCGACATTTTCGCCGCTCACTACCCCGATTGCCGCGCCAATGATGGCCCCGGTCACCGCGCCAAGGCTGGCACCTTTGGCCGCCGGCCAGCCAAGCCGGGCCAAGCCGCCCTTTTTTTCAATCCGCTGATATGCCGTTGCCCCCGGCAGAACATTGAAGGCCCGACCCTCCTGATTCAGCAGCAGGGTCTGTTCGGCATCAATCCAGAAAGCTTTCGTAGTCTGATTGTCGATAACCACCTGAACCGGCAGCAAGCCGGCCCCGATAACATCGAAACCAAACGCTTCTTTGGCCCGGCTCCGGTCGGCATAACTCACAACCCCGATTTCAGCACCATTGACAACCGCCCGGTTGGCCAGTTGGCCAGGCAGCAGGAAACCCACTTCCCTGGTCGGTTGAGAGGCGCAGCCAATCACAAACAATATACTGATCAAGGTAACGAGTACAAGACGATATGCTTTCATCTTTCATAACCTCCGTTGTTATGCCGGCTGTGCCGGCAGGCAATCTTAAACAATCAGCTCTCTGATCCAGATGCCTTCTGATCGGCAATAATGGCTGCCACATCATCGCCGGTCAAAACCTCCTTCTCCTCCAGAACGGCGGTCAAATGATCCAGCACCGAACGCTTGCTGGTCAGGAGTTCACTGACCAGCCGGTGGGCATCAGCAATGAGCTTGCTGACCTCGGCATCAATCCGCTCAGCGGTTTCATCGCTATAATTGCGCTCCTCGCTGATAAGACTCCCTAAGAATGGCGAGATACTTTTTTTACCGAAAGTCCGCGGCCCCAAATCGCTGCTCATCCCATACTCACAGACCATTTTATGGGCAATCTCGCTGGCCCGCTCCAAGTCATTCTGGGCACCGGTGGAAACATCACTGAAAGCCAGCTCTTCAGCAACCCGCCCGCCCAGGAGGACAGCAATCTGGTCAAGCAACTCATTCCTGGTGGCAAGAAATTTCTCCTTGACCGGCAGCTGAAGAGTATACCCTAAAGCCCCAATTCCCCGGGGAATGATAGATACTTTATGGACCGGCTCGCCGCTGGACACCGACATGGCCACCAGAGCATGGCCGGCCTCATGATAGGCAACCCGGTGCTTTTCCTCTTTCCCGAGAGAATTGCGTTTTTTCTCGGGACCGGCCAAAATCCGCTCAATGGCATCCTCGAAATCCTTGGTGGTCACCGCGGGCTGATTTCGCCGGGCAGCCAGAATAGCCGCTTCATTGGCAATATTGGCCAGATCAGCACCCACCAGCCCCGGTGTTCGCCGGGCAATCAGATGCAAATCGACATTGTCCGCCAACGCAAGGCCGCGGGTATGAATGCTCAGGATATCTTCACGCCCCTGCAAATCAGGCTTGTCAACCACAATTTGCCGGTCAAAGCGCCCGGACCGCAGCAGGGCTTTATCAAGAATTTCCGGCCGATTGGTCGCCGCCAGCACTACGACTCCCTTACTGGTGTCGAAGCCGTCAATTTCCACCAGCAGCTGGTTCAGGGTCTGCTCCCGTTCATCGTGGCCGCCCATGGCCATCTGGCCACCCCGCTGGCGGCCGATGGCATCCAATTCATCGATAAAAATAATGCAGGGAGCCTTCTGGCGGGCCTGGTCAAAAAGATCACGAACCCTGGCCGCCCCGACACCGACAAACATTTCGATAAATTCTGAGCCACTGATGCTGAAAAAGGGTACTCCCGCCTCACCGGCTACCGCTTTGGCCAGCAAGGTTTTGCCGGTTCCCGGCGGGCCCACCAGCATAACCCCTTTCGGCATATGGCCGCCGAGACGCTGAAAATGCTGGGGGTTGCGCAGAAACTCGATAACCTCCTGCAGCTCCAGCTCCGCCTCTTCAACCCCGGCAACATCGTCAAAATTTACCTCTGCATGCTCATTGGCATGGATTTTTGCCTTATGTTTGCCAATGTTGAGAAAATTCCCCCCCATGGATCCCAGCCGCCGGGAGAGAAAGCCCCAGACGGCAAAAATAAAAATCATTGGCAGTATCCAGCCCACCAGAAAATCCCGCAGCCAGTTGTCACTATAGCGGACCGAGTATTTGACCCCATGCTGGTGCAGCTGGTCAACCAATTCACTATCGGCAAGCAGCACGGTGGCAAACGCCTTGGGACGGCCCCGCTCATCCTGGATTTTCAGGGTGCCGACAATCCGTTTTTCACTGACGACGCACTCGGCAACCTGGTTGGTCCGCAAATATTCCTGAAACTGGCTGTAGGGAATTTCCTGCCGCTGGGGAGTGAGGGAAGACTGAAAAAAATAGAAGAAGAGAAAGACCACCAGGAAATAAAGCAGGCTGAAATTCCAGGGGCTTTGCCAGCGCGACTGCTCCCGGGGCTTATTGATCTCGATGTCCGGTTCCGGCGTTTTCAAACGAAATGCTTTCTTTGGCATCGTACAATCCTTTGCGGCGGTTTACTGATCGCTGAAAGATACTATAACAACATCAGGCTGCCTAAACAAGATTTTTCCGCCGGTTCAGCCGCCACTTGTCCATTTCAACTCCGACAATAATCGATGTCGCTGCCAGAATAATCAGACCCATGTCACCCACCGTCAACGGCACAGTCCTGAAAATCCACTGGAACATGGGCACATAGAGTACCACCAACTGGGCGAAAAATGCGGCAATAAGACTGTAAAAAAGAAAGGGGTTACCAAACGGATTCAGCTGAAAAACGGACTTCTCTTCAGAGCGGCAGTTGGCAGCCTGGTAAAACTGAAAAAAGACCATGGTCGTCAGGGCAACCGTCCTGGCCTTTTCCAACGCCATTCCCAGTCGGAGATAGGTGAAGAACATGAGGACGGTGCCGGCAGCCATAATCAAACCCATGATGACAATCCGCCGGATCATCAGGGGAGAGATAATTCCCTCGGTGGGCCGGCGCGGTTGGCGCAGCAAGACTCCCGGCTCTCCCGGCTCAAAGGCAAGGGCAACATCCTGAAGCCCGTTGGTCACCAGATTGAGCCAGAGAATCTGAGCCGGGTTGTAGGGAATCGGCAGACCCAGGAGGGAGGTGGCCAAAATGGCCACCAGCTCGCCAAAGCCACAGGATACCAGAAAAAGGGTCACTTTCCTGATATTATCGTAGACTACCCGACCTTCTTCCACCGCCGCAAAAATGCTGGCGAAGTTGTCATCCACCAGCACCATATCGGCGGCTTCCTTGGCTACATCCGTCCCGGTCCGCCCCATGGCGATACCGATATGGGCCGCTTTTAAGGCCGGAGCATCGTTGACCCCATCGCCGGTAACCGCCACCACCTCACCATGGCGCAACAACTGATGGGTAATCCGCAGCTTATGCTGGGGGGTAACCCGGGCAAAAACCGACACCGATTCCAAGCGGTTGAAGAGTTCATCATCATCCATCTTTTCCAGCTGCTTGCCGGTCAACACCTGGGGATCGGGACCACCAATCCCCAGTTTGCCGGCAACCGCCACCGCGGTAACCGCATGGTCACCAGTAATCATGATGGTTTTGATGCCAGCCCGACGGCAGCCGGCAACCGCCTCCTGGACTTCCATGCGCGGGGGATCGATCATCCCCTGCAGACCGGCAAAAAGAAATCCCCCATCGACCATGGCGTGGGTCGGCTCTTCAAGATCGGGAGCAACTTCCTTGGCCGCCATTGCCAGCACCCTCAGCCCCAGACCGGCAAATCGCTCGGCAGTCTGCAGAACGGCCTGACGGTCAAAAATATCTCCCACACTATCCGCCCCGCATCTGGCAAGAACAATCTCGGGAGCGCCTTTCAAAAAGAGCAGTTTTTTCTCCCCCTGCCGATGCAGGGTAGCCATGTAACCATATTCAGATTCAAAAGGCAGCATGGCCACCAGGGGATAGCGCTGCTGTTCCGCTTCAACAGCCAAACCAGCTTTCATGGCGGCAACGATCAGCGCCCCTTCCGTGGGGTCGCCATCAACTTTATACTGCTCTGCCTCCCGATACAATTGGGATTCGTTACACAACAACCCAATGCGCAGAAGGGTTCGCAACGGCTCATGTTCAGCCAGCAGCGGATCAACCGGCAACGCATCACACAGGAGTTCACCCGAAGGTTCATAGCCGCTGCCGGTCATTTCATACACATGGCCCCCGGCAAAAAGACGATTAACGGTCATTTCATTCCTGGTCAAGGTGCCGGTTTTATCGGAACCGATGACCGTCGTGCTGCCCAGAGTTTCCACTGCCGGCAGTTTCCGGACAATGGCTTGGCGCTTGGCCATCCGGGCAACACCGATGGCCAAGGCAATGGTCACCGCCACCGGCAGTCCTTCAGGAATGGCGGAAACAGCGGTGGCCACCGCCACAATAAACATCTCGGCAAGGCTTATTCCATGGAACAGGCCGATAAGAAAAACCAGCAGCGACATGCCTACAATTACCACGGCCAACCGCCGGGCAAAACGCTCCAAATGCATCTGCAGAGGAACCTTTACATAGGCAGCCTCCCGGACCTCCTCCGCTATCCGGCCAAGGGCCGTCTGGAGTCCGGTGGCCACCACAATCCCCCGGGCCCGGCCGCTGACCACCGTGGTCCCCGTGAAGGCCATATTCAGCTGATCGCCGGGTGACAGGTTGTCGTAACTGATGGCAGCATTCAGCTTATCCACCGGCACCGATTCACCGGTCAACATTGATTCATCAATACGCAGCTGCAGGGTTTTCATCAGCCGCAAATCGGCAGGCACCTTGTTGCCGGAGGTTAGAAGCACCAGGTCACCAGGAACCAGGCTGCTGCTGTCGACCTCCTGTTCCAGGCCATCACGCACTACCCGGGCCCGGGGCACCAGCATTTTTTTCAGTGCCCTGACGCTCTCCTCAGCTTTAAATTCCTGCAGGTAACCGATGATCCCGTTGAGGATCACCACTGCCATGATCACCCCGGTATCAACATATTCAGCCAGTAATGCGGTCACCAGGGCCGCAATGAGAAGGATGTAGATGAGCGGGCTTTTAAACTGATGCACGGCAATGACAAAACGTTTCACCTGCTCCTCAGCCTGGAGCTGATTGGGACCATAGTGCTGCAGACGGCGGCCGATCTCTTCACCCGAAAGACCATTGGCTGTCGTCTGCAGAGCGGCAAGCACTCCCTCAACTTCCTGCTGGTACCATTCCATCGTTTTGCACCCTCTCCCCTTTTGATGGCTGCACAACAATTTCACCTTCTTCGTTGAGCCACAACCTTCGTCACTGGGTTGTCCTTTTATATGCGCCTCATTTTCAGATTTTGCTTGCCTCGACTCTGGAGCCGTCAACGGTGCCATCCAGTTTTTGAAGCGTTTTATCAGCTGTTACGAGTTCATAACGTTTCATAGTGGCAATGTTATAATTTCCAGCTTAACAGATCAGCCTGAAATGGCAAGATCAGATACTTGTTGGCAAATGATGGCAACCGTTGTTGTATAAATAATTTGACTTTTGCAAACCTCAGGGTATGATTACTTACATGGTGAAATTCTAGAACTAAGGAGGGAAATGATGAAACGATTCGTATGGTGTTTAGGATTGCTGGGAATAGTGCTGCTCACCGGCTGTTTTCAGGGCGCTACCAAAAAACCGGCCCCCGTGACCATGACACCTTTGTCAATGACCGGCTATCAACTGAAAGTCAACGCGTTCCATGTGCTGACCGATGTTTCCAACTCAATGGCAGACCCTTATCAGGGCTACGTTAAGCAGGATCTTGCCAAAGCTATTCTGACCTCCCTGAACCAGGGAATCCCTGAAGCCAGGCTGGATGGCGGTCTGCGCTCGTTCGGCAAACCAGGAGATGCAACCACCTCCCTGCTAACCCCAATCAGCACCTATGACCGGACGGCATATCAGCAGCTGATTGATTCTTTGACAGCCACAAGCGGCAACACCCCCATGGAAGCCGGCATCAACGCTACTCATGATGATTTTGCCAATGTTGCCGGCCAGACAGCCCTGATCATTGTCAGCGATGCCCTGCCCTACCCGAAAGAGGACAACGACCCGGCGGCCGCCGTCAGGAAGCTGAAGGCCACCTATGGCTCCCGGCTCTGCATCTATCCCATCCTGGTCGGCAACGACCCCGGCGGCCGCGCCCTACTGGAAGCCATGATCAAGGAAAGCGGCTGCGGCTTCGTTACCAATGGCGGCGACCTGATGGATCAGGGAAAGATGAAGCAGTTTATCATTGATGTCTTTTTACGGAAGGCGCCGCCGGCTCCGAAGCCAATGCCGTCTCCGAAACCCGCACCGCCGCTGGACAGCGATGGTGATGGCGTTCTCGACCGCGACGATGCCTGCCCCAACACTCCTAGGGGCGCACCGGTGAACGCCCGCGGATGCTGGTACATCAAAGGCCTGAATTTTGACACTGACAAAGCAGTCATCAAATCCCAGTACGAACCGGCCCTGAACGAAGCAGTGGTCATTTTACGGGCCAATCCACAAATCACTATTGAAATCAAGGGTTATACCGACAGCCAGGGCAGCGAAAAGTATAATCAGGGTTTGTCGGAAAGACGGGCACTGGCAGTGGAAACCTATTTCAAAAATGCCGGCATCGCCGCCAGCCGGATGATCTCAAACGGCTATGGCGAGAGCAATCCGCTGGCCGACAATACCACCAGCAGCGGCCGGGCCGCCAACCGCAGAGTGGTCATCGACGTCAAAGAATAACACTGTCTAGCAACAACAGCGCAACAGGGCTGCCGGCACTCACCGGCAGCCCTGTTGTTTCATGAGGGCTTCTCAATCTGGCAGCCAGGACATGCCGGCTAAGGCAGGCCTATTTCCACAACACCCGGACATCACCCTCCCGCCGGGTCACTTTAGAAACATCAAGGCATTCAATCAGGGGGATAATATATTTGCGGGTCAGACCGACCATCTCCTTAAACTGGAGGGTGGTTAACTCCCGCTCTTGTTCAAAGTAGCGGACAACGGTAGACTTCAACTGTTCAAAGTGATTGCGGGAGATATAGCACCCTTCCCGCACCCGAATCAGCTCACCCTCTTTTTCCAGCATCCTGACCATGGTTTTCATCTCAGCCTCCGAGGCTCCGAACTGGGCACACAGCTCACGGAAATCAGGAAACTGCAGCCCGGCCTGCTGGAAGGCCTGGCGGAGCTGCTCTTTCAGCCGCTGTTCATCGGCCGCCAACCGTACCTGATGGTCAGGCATCCTGATAATCTCCTGTTCCAGAACCAGCCGTTGTTCCTTGATACTCCGCTGCATGATGCTGGTAAAGAGGGATTGGCCGAGCTGCATGCGGGATTTGAGCTCTTCCTTAAGGATGCCGGGCTTTACCGGATGCTGCTGATGGTAAGCAGCAACCAGATTTTCAAGTTTCTCCTTCAACTGAACAAACCAACGCCCACTAATGTAGGCCTGACGGTCCACATCGTATCTGACCACCTCGCCGGTTGAACTCATCTCATCCAGAAGTGTCTTAAGCTGTTTGTGGGAAAGGTTTACCCGGCCGGCCAGTTCAACCATGGCAAGGCCCTTGATACCTGCATCATCGATCAAGATGGCAATCACTTGGGGCATCTGCCCCTGGCGCAGCTGCTCAAGAGTCGGCGACAGCTGTTCATACTCTTTCAGGCGATGTTTTTGCGGCCGGGGATTGAGCACCCTCCCCCCACCCATGGTTTCCTGCCAAGCAAAGCTGCGCAGCACCAGGCGATCCCCATAGAGCACCACGGTGGGAAAATCCAGCCGCACCTGGACGAACCCCGATTCACCGGGATTAATCACCTTACCCGAAAGGACAACCACCGTTGCCATAATGGCTGCCGTACCACAATGGACCATCATCTTGCTGCGCGGCTTCAAAGGCACTGAAGCACCTGGCAAATGATGGTAATAGATATCAATCATCGATGTGGGCTGCAGCGTATGAGGATGTGCCAGGACCTCACCGCGGACAATCAGCGATTTTTCCAAACCCTGGAGATTGATCGCCGTCCGCTCACCGGCAGCAGCTGTTTCCCGGCTGCTGCCATAGGTCTGCACCCCCCTGACCTTGCTGGTCAGTCCGCCGGGCAGCAGAACCACCTGATCGCCGACGGTTACCGTCCCGGAAAGAGTGGTTCCGGTAACCACGGTCCCAAAACCCTTCATAACAAAGGCACGGTCAACCGGCAGCCGAAAAGGCCCGCCTACCGGCCGGTCAACGGTTTCAGCTGCCAGCTTCATCAACTCACGGAGCAATGCTTCAATGCCTGCACCGGTGGTCGCCGACACCGGCAGGATGGGTGCCTCAGCAAGAAAGGTCCCGGCAACCACCTTCCTGACATCATCGATAACCAGCTCTCGCCATTCATCATCCACCAGATCAGTCTTACTGAGGACTACCAGCCCCTTTTCAACCCCCAGCAGCCGGCAGATATCAAGGTGTTCCCGGGTCTGGGGCATCACCCCTTCATCAGCAGCAATCAACAGGGCCACCAGATCAATGCCGCCAACCCCGGCAACCATATTTTTAATGAATCGCTCATGGCCGGGAACATCAACAATACCCAAAGACTGGCCATCGGGAAGATCCAGATGGGCAAATCCCAATTCAATGGTGATTCCCCGCTTCTTTTCCTCCAGCAGCCGGTCAGTGTCGGTCCCGGTCAGCACTTTGACCAGGGTGGTCTTGCCATGATCAACATGACCCGCGGTTCCCAGAATAACCCGTTTATGATGCATCTATCTCCTCACTGTTAACTGCTGCAGCAAAAATTAATCCCTGGCCTGGCAGACTGAACGATGTGCCAGGAGAAAAAAAAGTACCCCGATGGCCATCAGCAGAGCCAATGGCCACCAGGGAGATGTCTGGCCGTAGGCACCACTGCGGATCAGCCGGGAAGCATGGGTCAACGGCAGAATCTGCAGCAGACATTGCACCCAAACCGGCATCTTTGAAATCGGGAAGAATGTTCCCCCTAAAAAAGCCATCGGGGTAATAATGAAGTTAAACAGCATCGCCTGATCAGCATGGGATTTTACCAGCATCGCCGCCATGACCGCCAGGGATGCAAAAACAAAGGCGTTCAGCAAAACACCAAGCCAGAAAAGCGGATTGAAAAAAGCCAGATGAACGCCAAAAAGCAATGACAACAGCAGGATGATGGCTACCGACATGAGCGCCTTCGCCACCCCAGCCAGGACTTCACCAATAACGTAAGCCAGATCCGAGAGCGGCGACGCCTGGAATTCCTCAAAAATTTTCCAGTAAAACCGGGCAATATTGATTTCTCCGGCGATCCCGAAAGACTGATTCATGCTGCCCATGGCCACCAGGCCGGGAATGAGAAATTCAATATACGAATGGCCGCCGATCTGCATATCCCGACCAACGCCAAGGCCGAAGGCCACCAGATACAACAGCGGCGAAACCGCCATGGAAAAGAGGACCTTTTTCCCCCGGCTATGGAGAATCATCATCTCACGCAAAAAGATCGCCCAGCTGCCACCCGCAAGCATGGCTATCCAGTTACCGCCTGCCGTCTTCATGACTCGGCAACTTTCCGCCCGGTCAAGTCAAGAAAAACATCTTCAAGATTCACCCGCCTGATGGTCACCCCGCCGGACACCGCCGCCGCCGCTGCCTGGGCAGCCTCATGATCCAAAAAAAATTGCGACTGCAATTCATTGTCAACCAATCGGTCCACAACCCAACGGCCCTTTTGCTGCACCAGACTGGCCGGCCGGTCAACGGCAACCACCTCACCCCGGTCAACAAACGCCACCCTGGCAGCCAGATACTCAGCCTCTTCAATGTAGTGCGTCGTCAGCAGAATAGTGGTCCCTTCGTTCTGGATCCGGCGAATAATCGACCATATCCGCCGTCTGATAGCCGCATCCAGCCCCACCGTCGGTTCATCCATAAACAGGATGGTGGGGTTATGCATCATCGCCCGGATGATCAGCAACCGGCGTTTCATCCCACCGGACAAATTTTTGACCGGCGTCTGCAGCCGGTCACCAAGCTCCACATAGGCCAGCAACTCTTCTATCCGTTGCCGGCGCTGCCTTCGCCCCATAGCAAAAAACCGACCATGGAGATCAAGATTCTGGTAAACGGTCAGCTCGCTGTCCAGGTTGGTCATCTGCGGTACAAGCCCCACCTGCCGCTTAGCCGCGATCGGCTGCTCACCGGCATTAATGCCATTGATGAAAACCCTGCCGGCATCCGCCCTTGTTAAGCCGGTCATAATCCTCACCATGGTTGTTTTGCCGGCACCGTTGGGACCCAGCAAGGCAAACAGTTCTCCCTGTTCCACCTGCAGATCAACACCGGCAAGAGCCTTGATGCTGCCATAGGTTTTACTCAACTGCTGGATGACAATTGCGGGCTTTACCATCAGGTCACGAAAACAGGTAGATAGAGTTCATGGCAATCCATCGTAAGTACTAAATCCCAACTGATTCTCAATCCGGGAAGCAATCAATGCAGACATGACAAGCAAACCGGTGGAAACATTCAGTATGGTAAAGTTAGCATAAACCCATGCCGGCTGTAAAATAAAATCCCGGTTGCAAAACCAGAGGATATATGCTCAAGTATGGCGGTTTGGCATCCCTTTTAAGGTTCACTGAAGAGGCATCTGAAGGACTGATGATCAAGCACGTCAAACAATACCTGTTCATCCTCAACTATCTGGGAGCCCTGCTGACCATCTTCGGGCTGCTGCTCTTCCTGCCGCTTTTCGTCCAGGCCTGCTACCAGGAAAAGATGATCGGCACCCACCTGTTTGCCGCATTTGCCCTTCCCGGCATCGGCCTCATCCTAGGCGGCATCCTGATGCAGAAAAAGATTCCCATCCGCATACCCACCGTCAAAGAAGGAATGATGATTACCGCCCTTGCCTGGGTCTCTGCCGCCGGGGTCAGCTCCATACCTTTCATTATCGGCATGAAAACACCGGCAATCAATGCCCTCTTTGAAGCAACCAGTGGCATTACTGCCTCCGGCCTGACCGTTTTTACCGGCTTGGACAGCATGCCTAAATGCATGCTCTTCTGGCGTTCACTCCTGCAATGGGTTGGCGGAGTTGGCATTCTGACCTTTTTTCTCGCAGTCAGCTTTCGGGGCGGCAGCGCTTCCGCGACCCTTTTCAGCGCCGAAGGGCATAAGATTGCCGGCAAAAGGCCGGTACCGGGGATATTTAATACGGTTAAAATCATCTGGATGATTTATGGTTCACTCACCTTGAGCTGTTTCGTTCTCCTGTGGCTGGAAGGAATTCCCCTTTTCGATGCCATCAATCACACCCTGACCGTGGTTTCCACCGGCGGGTTTTCCACCCATGACGCCAGCATTTCATTCTTTTCAGCCGGCCGCAACGGTCCTTTGATCGAATACACCTTAATTTTTTTCATGCTCATGGGCGGCATCAATTTCCTCATCCATTATAAAGTCTGCACCGGCGAATGGCGCGCCCTGTACCGTGACTACGAGATCCGCTGGTTCTGGAGCATCCTGCTGGGCGGCACCATGCTGATCACCATCGATCATCTGACCCACGTCCCGGGTGCTGGAACATGGTCGCCTTACCACCTTCATGAGGTTGTGCGAAAGAGCCTTTTCCAGGTGTCATCGGTGCTTACCAGTACCGGATACGCGACGGAACACATCAACAACCCCTTCTTTCCCGCCCTGGCCAAACAGCTGTTCCTGCTGATGATGTTCTCCGGCGCCTGCGCCGGCTCCACCGCCGGCGGCTACAAACTGCTGCGCCTGGGAATCCTCTGGGAAACCCTGAAAAGCGAACTGATCCGCAGCGTTTCATCTCCCAAGCGGGTGGTACCGGTTGTCATCCACGGCCAGGTGATTGCCAACCAGGAGATCAGACGGATTACCGCCGTCCTCTTCGCCTGGCTGATGATCATTTTTATGGGGGCGGGGGTCAGCGTCTTCTTTTCCGATCTCAACGGCTGGGAAGCATTTTCCGGCATGTTGTCGGCAGTCAGCAACATGGGCCCCCACTATTTTTCCGTCGAACGGCTGGCGGCCACCCACCCACTGGTCAAAAGCGTCTATGTGATCGGCATGCTGGTTGGCAGACTGGAAATCCTGCCTTTTCTCGTGCTGTTTTCCCGAACATCGTGGAGATAGGAGACCCGAAATATGTATATTATTATCGCAGGAGGCGGAATCAGTGCCACCTCGCTGGCCAATGTGCTGGCACACCGGAAAGATGATGTGGTCATTATTGAAAAGGATCGTGAACGGTGTGAGCAGATGTATGCTGAAACCGGCATGGTAACCATCAATGGCAGCGCCACCGATATCGGCACCCTGAAAGAAGCCGGCATTGAAAAAGCGGCGGTAGCCATCGGTGCCCTTTACCGGGACAGCGACAACCTGACGTTTGCCATCCTGGCCCGCAGCTTCCAGGTGCCGCGGATCATGGTCAAAATGCGTGATCCGGCCTATGTTGCCGCCTTTGAGCAAGCAGGGGTAACCACCATCTGCAACATGAATGAACTGTTCCAGAATAAAATCATGATGGAGCTGGAAAATCCCGACGTCCGGATTGTCACCCATCTGGGTGGTGTTTCAACCCAGCTGATCATGATCCGCTATCCGGAATATGCCGATCCTGCCGGTATTACCATTCAAGACCTTTCCACCCAGGGAGTCTTTGCTAAGGATTGCGTCTTTGCCGGTATTTTGAATGAGAAGACCGAAAAAATTGTCATGCCCCGGGGGCATGACAAGGTTTTTCCCGGCGACCGGCTTTTTCTCGTCGTCGACCAGGAACTGATTCCAGAGGTATCCGGTTTCCTGGCTGCCAAAAGCAAGCGGAAACATGGCTAACAATGAACCAGTCGGTCGACTGGCAACAGCATTTTCTCCCTTTGCCATCGGCAGCAGAACGCTGAAAAATCGTTTTATCCGTTCCGCGACCTGGGACGGCATGGCTGGCAGCCAAGGGGAGATATGTCCGGCACACCATAGGCTGTATACAGACCTGGCGGCCGGGGGGTGCGCTCTGCTGACGTCAGGCTACACCTATGTCAGTCTTGAAGGCCGGCAGCACCCGGGGCAGGCCGGCCTTGATCATGAACAGCTGATCGAGCCGCTTGCCCACCTGGCAGCGACGGTTCACCAGCACCGGGCACTGCTCTTCATCCAGCTGGTCCATTGCGGCGGTTTGGCGGATCCCAAGCTTTCCGGCCAGCCGGCCATCGCCCCCAGTGCCATTGGCCATCCCCTCTTCCCCTGCCGACCGACAGCCTTGACGCCAGCCGACATCAAAAGGCTGATCAGCAGCTTTGCCAGTGCCGCCCGCCGGGCCAAGGAAGCCGGTTGCGACGGCATCCAACTTCATGCCGCCCATGGCTACCTGATCAGCCAGTTTCTTTCGCCGGCACTCAACTGCCGACGTGATGATTTCGGCGGCTCCATCAGGAACCGCTTTCGCTTTTTGGAGGAATGCTATCTGCAAGTACGGCAGGAGGTGGGCCGCGATTTCCCCGTGACCATCAAGATAAACGGCCAGGATTATCTCGACGGCGGTCTTACCCTTGAGGAAAGCATGGAGATCGGCCAACGGCTGGTGGAGCTGGGACTGGATGCCATCGAAGTAAGCGGCGGCACAAAAATAAGTTCCCGCAAACAACCGGTGATTAGAAACATCGATGAACCGGGAAAAGAAGCCTATTTTCTGGCAGAAGCGGCGGCCATTCAGCAGGCAGTAGACATCCCGGTGATCACGGTTGGCGGCATCCGCTCACCACAAACTATTACCGCCATCGGTGACCGAAAAATCCCTTTCATTGCCCTGTGCCGCCCACTGATCCGCGAACCAGCCCTCATCAACCGTTGGCAGGACGGCGACCTGTCACCTGCCCGCTGCATCTCTTGCAACGGCTGTTTCAAGCCTGCCTACCAGGGAAAAGGCATCCGCTGCAGCCGGAGCTGACCAGCTCAGTGGAGATGGCCAATCCGACGGGCATACTGCTCGATAAGGGGCGGATTGGCAACCTGATAGCCTTCACCTACCTCCCCTTGGACAACAAATCCCTTTTGGAGAAAAATAGTCAACGCCATCATCAGCTGGTGCGCAACATCCTGATCACGACATTCGGGCACGGCGGAAAAATACTCCAAAAAAAAGTCGTGAATCTCCTCCAAGGTAAAGGTTATCTCTTTTTTCCCTTCCCCCACCCCAATGATTGCTGTGGCCAGCATGGAGGTGTAGGTCCGGATCATCCCCTGGCTGATGGCATGCATCAACTGAGAAACCACCGGCTGCACCTTCGGCTGATCAGGTCCGAACATTATCGGCCGGGAAAAGCGAACATGAATGGCTGAATCTGGCAAAGATTTATAGTGTCTATCCAATCTGGCCAGCTGGGAAACAAGATCTTTCTCGGAAATATTTTTTCCGCTCCGACTGGCTTCAATCTCAACATCTTCGGGAACAACCGTATAGGAGATGGAAACTGGCACCAGATAGGCATGGCGACCCGTTTTTTTTATATAGGCGGCAATATCTTCCATGATGCCCCATTTTGGCTCACCGATGCTGCCGTCCCGGGAACGGGTTCCCTCAATATAAAACATCATCGGTTCATTCCGATCCCAGAGATGGTGCAGATATTCTGTATGTACCCGGCGATAGATGGGATTATGGAACCATTTGAGCTGATAAAACCATGTGGAGTCGGCACCGATCTGCTCCCGCCTGATCTTGTAGGCATTAACTTTCGGCATAATGTCTGCCGACACCCCCCTGAACAGGTTGGCACCAGCTGCAATGACCGGCTGCAGGCCACCGAAACCATTGATTGCAAAGCAGATGGGAATGTGATCAGCATTGGAGACATGATTGGGCAGAATGAAAACCGGAGACTTGCCCATCAACTCGCGGATCTGGGCTACAACACCCGGTTCACTTTCGGACAGCCTGATACTGTTGACAAAGTTGGGGAAAATGCGCCGGGCAATACTGCGGAAAACAACAAAAAATGCCGGATCAAAATTGGCCGCCATATCCTCGATATAGTAGCCGGCCAGATAGTCTATGATTGCGGCAGGGTGATCAAGGTCATTGAGCTCCTGCGAACGGGTCCGATAGAAGGAAACCAGTTTCTCATATCTCTCGGCACTCTGGCTCCCCTTCAAACCCGATGGTACCGCAGACAATCTACGCTGCAGGGCACGGATCTGCTGGCGAAAATGGACTTTCTGGTATACTCGGGCCTGTCTGGCATCAAGGGCCGCTTCCAGCTTGTGTTCCCGGTAGTGATTGAGGACCACATCAGTGACCACCTCAACAACGTCAGCCTTTGGCATTCTAACTTGATTGAGGCAGCAGCGATCAGCAAACCAACGAACCGGCCGCAATCGGCATAAGAAAAACAGCAGGGCAATGATTCTGCCCTGCAAGGTGGGGGGACTTTTTTCCATGCGATGTCAACCTGCATTAAACGGGGCTCGAACGTGCAAACTCTAAAATTCGGGGTCCCGTTCATTTTCGCTGGTTTTATTGCTTGCCCGTGCATACCGCACGGAGCCGGCCCCAACGCCGGATGGTTCACCGAAAATTGTCCGGAAAATACACCAGATAGCTGAACCTTGACGTGGCAGTTCCAGACTACGACTATCGCCAAGTGGCACACTAAAAACCCTGACTGCTTCCGGCATGTACGAAGCCAGAAAAAACAGTCAGGGTTCTGTCAAAGAAAAGATCAATCGAGGTTACAGGTATTCCCGGATCAGAATCTCGGCAATCTGCACCGCATTGAGAGCCGCCCCTTTACGGATGTTATCGGCAACCACCCACATATTGATGCCATTGGCAATTGATTCATCCTGACGGATACGGCCCACCAGCGTGTCATCCTGGCCAGCAGCGTCAATCGCCAGTGGATAACGGTTTTCAGCCGGCTCGTCAACCACTCGGACCCCTGGTGCCTGAGAAAGAAGTTCCTTCACCTCATCCGCGGAAATAAACCTGTCCGTCTCCACATTAATCGATTCAGAATGACTGAAAAAAACCGGCACCCGGACGGTGGTAGCCGTTACCTGGATACGGTCATTCTCCATTATTTTTTTCGTTTCATCAATCATCTTCATCTCTTCCTTGGTATAGTCATTATCAAGGAAAACATCGATGTGCGGCAGACAGTTGAAAGCAATCTGATGGGGGTATACCTCACAGGGCAGTTCCCGCTGCTGAAAAAGTGCCAACACCTGCTGCTCAAGCTCATTAATGGCCTTTTTCCCGGTCCCCGACACCGCTTGGTAGGTCGACACCACCACCCGTTTGATTCCTGCCTGATCATAGATCGGTTTCAGGGCGACAACCATCTGGATAGTGGAACAGTTCGGGTTGGCAATAATTCCCCGGTTGCGATAATCAGCAATGGCGTGGGCATTGACTTCGGGAACCACCAGCGGAATAGTAGGCTCCATGCGAAAAGCACTGGTATTATCGATCACCACCGCACCGTTCGCCGCCGCCACTGGCGCAAACCGGAGACTGACCGACCCGCCAGCGGAAAAAAGAGCGATATCAATATCAGCAAATGAATCGTCTGTCAGCTCTTCAACCACCAGCTCATCATCACCATACATCACCTTGGTACCCGCGGAGCGGGACGATGCCAGAGGTTTAAGGGTTGCCACCGGAAACTTCCGTTCCGCCAGAATCTTCAACATCTCCTCACCAACGGCTCCGGTCGCACCGACTACCGCCACATTATACCCTGCCTTTTTCATCATCAGTCATCCATCGTCCAATTGTTGTCAAGAAAGGAGAACACTGCCTGGAGAAGTTGCCCCTGGGGGGACCATCAGCATCCAGCAGTTCCCCTTTTACCTTTTATCCTTCAGCCTTGTAGCTGTTTTTTTCTGACATGGGCCATCAACCCCCCATCATCGATCAATTCCTGCATGAAGGACGGAATGGGTTTGGCCTGAAAGATCTTGCCGGTTGTCAGATTTTCAATGCTGCCATCCGCCGAATTGATCTGCAGCTGATCCCCGGATTTCACTCCCGCAGCCACTTCATCGGATTCAAGAATCGGCAGGCCGGTATTAAAGGCATTACGGTAAAAAATGCGGGCAAAACTGCCGGCGATCACACAGGAAATTCCGGCCGCTTTGATGGCGATGGCAGCATGCTCCCTGGAGGAGCCGCAGCCGAAATTCTTATGGGCAACAATAATATCGCCCGACTGCATCTTGTCCATAAATTCCGGATCGGCGTCTTCCATGCAGTGACGCGCCAATTCCTTGGGATCGGACGTATTGAGGTAACGGGCCGGGATGATCGCATCCGTATCAATATCATCACCGAATTTCCATGCCCTGCCTTGATAGATCATCAAAAACTCCTTATCAGTTACCGGTCACCACTTCCTCCGGGCTGGCTATCCTCCCCATGACCGCCGTCGCCGCCGCTACTGCCGGATTGCTCAAATAAACCTCGCTGTCGGGATGCCCCATGCGGCCGACAAAATTGCGGTTGGTGGTCGCCACTGCCCGTTCACCAGCCGCCAGAATCCCCATATGACCGCCCAGGCAGGGACCGCAGGTGGGGGTGCTAAACACCGCCCCGGCTTCGACAAAAAGCTCCGCCAACCCCTCCCGGACCGCCTGCAGATAGACCTCCTGGGTTCCCGGGATAACGATGAGGCGCAAGTATGGAGCAACCTTGTTGCCTTTCAGAACCCTGGCGGCCAGCCGCAGATCCTCAATCCGGCCGTTGGTGCAGGAACCGATGACCACCTGATCAATGACAATCTGCTGTTCCACCGCCTCAGCCACATCACGACTGTTTTCCGGCAGCGAGGGGAACGCCACCTGGGGCCTTATCTGTGCCACGTCAATTTCCATCACATAGGCATAATCAGCCTGTGGGTCACTGGTATAAAGATGATAATCCCGCTGTGAACGCCCCCGGACATAATCAAGCGTTGCATCATCAGGAATGATGATGCCGTTCTTAGCCCCGGCTTCAATGGCCATGTTGGCCATGGAAAAGCGCCCGTACATGGGCAGTCCGGCAATTGCGTCGCCCGCCATTTCCATCGCCTGGTACAGGGCACCGTCAACCCCGATCCGGCCGATGGTGTAGAGGATAAAGTCTTTACCCTCCACCCAGGGTCCCGGAGTCCCGTAGTAGATAAATTTTATCGATTCAGGAACCTTGAACCATGCCTTGCCGGTGGCCATCGCTGCCGCGATGTCCGTACTTCCCATACCGGTGGCAAAGGCCCCGAGGGCTCCGTAGGTACAGGTATGGGAATCAGCGCCGATCACCAGATCACCGGGAAGGACAATGCCCTGTTCCGGCAGCAGGACATGTTCGATGCCCATCCGGCCAAGCTCAAAGTAATTGGTCAACCCCTGACGCCGGGAAAAATCACGGACGATCTTAGCCTGTTCAGCCGACTTGATATCCTTATTGGGAGTAAAGTGATCCGGTACCAGAACCACCCGCTGGGGATCAAAAACCTTCTCAATCCCCAGTTTTTCAAATTCAGCAATGGCAATGGGGGCGGTCACATCATTGGCCAGGGCGATATCGACCCGGGCTTCAATCAACTGGCCGGGAGACACTTCATCATAGCCGGCATGGGAGGCAAGAATTTTTTCGGTAATGGTCATCGCCATGGTCAATTCCCTCCTCTATACAGTCGCTTGCGGCCGGTTATGCTTCTTATATTCCAGTTTGTTCAAGGCATTGATATAGGCCTTGGCACTAGCGACGATGACATCGGTATGGGCTCCCTGGCCCATCACCGTCAGGCCCCCTTCGTCAATCCTGACAGTTACCTCGCCAAGGGCGTCCGTCCCCCCTGTAATGGATTTAATTTCATAAGTCAAGAGCTTTGGGTTCGTTCCTGTCAGCCGCTTGATCGCCTTGAACGTGGCATCAACCGGACCATCACCAAACTCAGCCCCCTCCAGGGTTTCACCCCCCACCTCCAGTTGAATGGTGGCATTGGGAACCGAAACACTGCCGCTGTTGACATTGATATAAACCAGTTTGCAGTAGTGGGGAATGCGGATGATCTCATCGGCAATCAGGGCGTCAATATCCTCGTCGAAGACATCCTTTTTTTTATCCGACAGCTTTTTAAAAGCCTTAAATGCCACTTCCACCTGTTCATCGCTCAATTCATAGCCCAATCCCATAATCCTGTCGCGAAAAGCATGGCGACCGGAATGTTTGCCCATGACCATGCGGTTCTGGGGCAGGCCGATGGATTCAGGCGTCATGATCTCGTAGGTTGATTTCTCTTTCAGGACCCCGTCCTGGTGGATCCCCGCCTCATGGGCAAAGGCATTGGCACCAATAATCGCCTTATTGGGCTGCACCTTGATGCCGGTTACCTGACTCACCAGCCGGCTGGTGGGATAGATCTGGGTAGTATCGATGTTGGTTTCGTAGTGCAACAGATCATGGCGAGTGCGAAAAGTCATCACCAGTTCCTCCAGTGAGGCATTCCCGGCCCGTTCCCCGATCCCATTGACGGTACATTCCACCTGCCGGGCGCCATGGACCACCGCCGCCAGCGAATTAGCCGTTGCCAGGCCAAGATCATTGTGGCAATGGACCGAAATAACCGCCCGGTCACTGTTGGGAACCTGGGCAGCAATGGTCCGGATCAACGCCCCGTACTCTTCCGGAGTTGCATAACCAACCGTATCAGGAATGTTAATGGTGGTCGCTCCCGCCTCAATAACAGCGGTGAAAATCCGGCACAGAAAAGCAATATCACTGCGGGTCGCATCCTCGGCTGAAAACTCAACATTGTCGGTCAGCGTTTTGGCATAGGTGACTGCGGCCACCGCGTCGGCCAGCACCTCATCGGCCTTCTTCTGCAGTTTGAATTTCATGTGAATGGGAGAGGTGGCAATAAATGTATGGATTCGGGGTGCCGCCGCATAGTGCAGGGCCTCCCAGGCCCGAGCGATATCCGACCGGTTGGCCCGCGCCAGGCCGGCCACTTCACACCCCCGGATTTCCTGGCTGATCATTTTAACCGCCTGGAAATCACCATCTGAAGCAATGGGAAAGCCGGCCTCGATAATATCAACCCCCAGACGCTCCAGCTGCCGGGCAACCATCAGTTTTTCCTCGATATTCATACTGGCCCCCGGTGATTGTTCCCCGTCACGCAAGGTGGTATCAAAAATTTTTACCTGGCTCATTGCTTTTCTCCTTTCGGCAATAACAAGCGGTTGCAAAAAATAAAAAACCCCCCGTGAAGCACTTTCCCGGGGGGTTACAATCATGAGATGGCGAACAAATCAGATAGGGCTACATGACTTCTTCACTCTCCTCATCCCGGGAGACGGGCTTCAGTAGACCCAGCAGAACGAGCAAGCGCTCAGCCGGCCCGGAAAACGCATACAGACTGCAGAGTACAAAAAGGGTAATTTGCGGCTCCGAGGCGATAACAATAATAAAGATGGCCGCCAGCACCAACGCCATGAAGGGGGCCCGGTCCCGGTTAAGCGAATCTTTGAAACTGCGATACTTGATGGTGCTGACCATAAGAAAAGCCAGCGCGTAGGCCTGCAGGAGAACCATGACATTCCTGGCCGTACCGCTGCCGCCAAGATGATAAAAAATCATCACCGTGGTGGCGATCATGCTGGCCGCCGCCGGAATGGGCAGGCCGTTGAAAAAACCCTTGTCAGCCGTGTCGGCCTGGACGTTGTAGCGGGCCAGCCGCAAAGCCCCGCAAGCGAGGAAAAGAAAGGCTGCCAGCCAGCCAAAACGACCATACTCAAGCAGCCCCCATGAAAAAACCAGCAGCGCCGGGGCCACCCCGAAGGAAACCAGATCGGCCAGGGAATCAAACTCCATGCCGAAACGGCTGGTGGCCTTCATCAAGCGGGCAATTTTGCCATCAAGGATATCAAAGACATTGGCCAGGATGATTGCGGTCGCCGCCAGTTGGAAATCACCCTTAATCACGGAAATAATCGCGAAAAACCCGCAGAACAGGTTTCCCATGGTAAACAGATTGGGCAGAATATACACACCACGGATCATCGTGAAGTCCTTTCAAGCAGTACGCCGGCCGACGCTTTGCCGCTCATCACCGGCAGTCGGAAAGATCAATCGTAGTGCAGATAGCCAAGAACCGTCTCGCCGGCCCGCACCCGCTGGCCGGGGTGGACGTTGATAATCGTTTCAACCGGCAGGTAGACATCCAGCCGGGAACCAAACCGGATCAGGCCAAACCGCTCACTCTTAACAACTTTATCTTCAGGTGCCAGGTTGCAAACGATGCGCCGGGCAACCAAGCCGGCTATCTGGACAAAAGCGATTCTGCTCTTCCAGAAGGTTTCCAGAATAACTTCCTGACGCTCATTTTCCGCCGAGGCTTTATCAAGATTGGCGGAGAAGAACTTTCCCGGATGATAGCGCGTTTCAACGATGGTCCCGTTGATGGGTATCCGGTTCACATGAACGTCAAACAGAGACATGAAAATACTGATTTTTATGCACTTCTGCCGACCATATACCTCAGATCCATCCAACTGGTCAACTAAAAGTACCTTGCCGTCCGCCGGCGAGGCGACGGCGTTCTCCAACATCGGGGCAAACCGCTCCGGGTCACGAAAGAAAAAGGCGGTGAACAGTGCCAGGAAAAAAAACAGTTTACCCAACATGCTCCAGCCGAACAGGAGGCACAAGAAGGAAACCCCCAGGAAAATAGCAATAAAACGATAGCCTTCAGGATTGATAGACTTCACCAGTGGCAGATCTTTCAGCATGATATTCACATCCTGTCATGTAATGAACGGTGGACGGCATCCGGTTGATGGTGGACAGGGACAATTTGTAATCCTCTACCGTACACCTTGTACCGTAAACCTTTTACCCTTTTTTTATTCAGTTCTTTTTACGGTCAACCAGCTTATCCTGGTTCAACCAGCTCATCATCCGGCGCAGCTTGCCGCCGACCACCTCAATCTGGTGCTCTTCGCCGATCCTGGTCAAGGCGTTGAACATCGGCCGATTGGCCATATTCTCCAGAATCCACTCCCGGGCAAAAGAACCATTCTGAATCTCCTCCAGAATGTCAACCATTGCCGCCCTACTCTCCTCATTGATGACCCGGGGACCACGGGTCAGATCACCAAACTGGGCCGTATTGCTGATCGAATAACGCATATTGGCAATGCCACCCTCATAAATCAAGTCGACAATCAGCTTCATTTCATGAACACACTCAAAGTAGGCCATTTCCGGAGCATAACCCGCATCCACCAGGGTTTCAAATCCAGCCCGCATCAACTCGGTAACCCCTCCACAGAGCACTGCCTGTTCACCAAACAGATCGGTTTCCGTCTCTTCCTTGAACGTCGTTTCAATGATGCCGGCCCGGCCGCCGCCTATACCACAAGCATAGGCCAGTGCCACGTCGCGAGTGTCACCGCTGTCATCCTGGTGGATCGCAATCAGGGTGGGCACCCCCATACCCTTACGGTATTCATGGCGCACCAAGTGACCCGGTCCCTTCGGTGCCGCCATGAATACATTAACCCCTGGCGGCGGGGCAATCTGGCCATAATGAATATTGAAGCCGTGGGCAAACGCCAAGTACTTACCCGCCACGAGATGAGGGGCAATATCCTGACTATAGAGAACAGCCTGATGCTCATCAGGCACTAAAATCATAATGATATCAGCCTGCTGAACCGCAGCTGGAATTTCCATGAGTTTCAGCCCGCTGTTGGCTGCTTTTTCCCATGAACTGCCTCCACGACGCAGACCAACCACAACGTCAAAACCGCTTTCGTGGAGATTGTGGGCATGCGCATGCCCCTGACTGCCATAACCAAGAACGGTAATGTTCTTCCCCTTGAGGATGGTCAAATCAGCATCTTTCTCATAATACATAGTCATCTGTTATTGCTCCCGAAAAGGTTTGCTGCAACAGCTCCATATAGTGGTCACGCAGCTTTGATTTTTGACCGTGTGCGGCTCTTTGCCTCACGGTTCATTGCCACCACCCCAGTCCTGTTGACCTCTTTGATACCATAAGGAACCAAAACGTCAAGGAATGCCTGCAATTTGTCTTCACTACCGGTGATTTCAACAATTGCCGATTTGGCCGCCATATCTATGATTCGAGCCCGAAAAACATCGACAATCTGCAGAACCTCCAACCGCCGGCCACCTTCAACCGCCACCTTCACCAGCATCAGTCCCCGGGTAACATGATCGGTATCCGTATAATCCACCACCTTAATGACATTAATGAGCTTATTGAGCTGTTTGGTTATCTGCTCAATGATCTGCTCTTCACCGCAAGTTACAATGGTCATCTGGGACAGGCCGGAGTCCTCGGTTTCCGCCACGGTCAGACTTTCGATATTGAAGCCACGGCCACTGAAAAGAGCCGAGATGCGTGACAAGACACCAAACTCGTTCTCAACCAGCACGCCAATAATATGTTTCATGGATCGATCGCTCCTGCGGCAAGGCTGCCGGCATGGTGTTTCTATACCAGCAGCATTTTGGAGATGGGTTGGCCGGCCGGCACCATGGGATACACATTCTCCTCCTTGGCCACCACCACATCCACCAGCACCGGCTTATCGACTGCAAACGCTTGCTCCAGTACCGGCACTACTTCCGCGGGCCTGGTGGCTCGCAAGCCAACGGCACCATAGGCCTCAGCCAGCTTGACAAAATCAGGCACCGAAACCATTTCAGTGGCAGAGTAATGCTTGGCAAAAAATAGCTCCTGCCATTGACGGACCATCCCCAAATAACCGTTATTAAGAATGATCACCTTTACCGGCAGTTGATACTGGACCACGGTAGCCAACTCCTGGATATTCATCTGGATACTGCCATCACCGGCAATATCAATCACCAGGCGGTCGGGAAAAGCAACCTGCGCACCCAGGGCCGCCGGCAAACCATAGCCCATGGTACCCAGGCCGCCGGAGGTCAGCCAGGTCCGCGGCCTGGTAAACTGATAGAACTGGGCCGCCCACATCTGGTTCTGCCCCACCTCGGTACTGATAATCGGCTGCCGGTCCCGGGTCAAGGCGTAGATTTGTTCTACCACATACTGGGGTTTGATCACTTCATCCTGGATATAGGCCAGCTTGTGCAGCTCTTTCCACTTGGCAACTCTACTCAACCAGTCATCATGGCCACCGGCAAAGGCAGCCGCTTCCCCGCTCAGTTCATCGACCACCACCTGCATCTTGGTCATCACGTCCAGCACATCGCCGACAATGGGGATATCAACCTTGATATTTTTGCTGATCGAGGTGGGATCGATATCAATATGAATTATTCTCGCTCCCGGAGCAAACTCGTCGATCCGGCCGGTGACCCGATCATCAAAGCGGGCCCCGATGGCAACCAGGACATCACTTTCCGTTACCGCCATATTGGCCCGGTAGGTACCATGCATGCCGAGCATACCCAAGGAAAGATCGTGATCCTCGGGAAAGGCACCCAGCCCCATGAGTGTGGTAGTCACTGGAATCTGGAGCCTGATTGCCAGCCTGGTAATAACCTCGGCGGCATCAGCCAGAATTGCTCCGCCGCCGACATAAAAAAGCGGCCGTTTGGCTTTCAGCAGTGTCCGCAAGGCTTTGCGCAACTGGCCTGGGTGACCTTCATAGGTGGGATTATAGCCCCGCAAAACAACCTTTTCAGGATACTCATAGACGGCACTGCTGACCAGTATATCTTTGGGCAGGTCAATCAGCACCGGCCCCGGCCGGCCGGAACGGGCGATGTGAAATGCCTCCTTGATGATCCGGGGCAACTCTTTGACATCTTTGACCAAGTAGTTGTGCTTGGTGCAGGGGCGGGTGATCCCGACAATATCTGCTTCCTGGAACGCGTCATTGCCAATCAGGGCGGTGGGCACCTGACCGGTAAAAACAACCAGAGGAATGGAATCCATATAGGCAGTGGCAAGTCCAGTTACGGTATTGGTTGCCCCCGGTCCCGAGGTCACCAGGGCAACACCCACCTCTCCCGTTGCCCGGGCGTAACCATCAGCAGCATGCACCGCCGCCTGTTCGTGGCGAACGAGGTAGTGACGAAAGCTGAAATTGGGCATTTCATCATAAAGGTTGATCACCGCTCCCCCGGGGTAGCCAAAGACCGCCTTTACCCCCTCGATCTGCAGTGACTGCAAGACCATCTGCGCCCCGGTTTTCTTCACCCGTTCGCTCCTTCCGATGGTTGGTCCCAACGTTGTTTATTCACGCCCGCTGAGCATACTCAGCCATCAGGCGAAACAGCTTGTCTTTTGCCTTCAGCTTGAGCTTTTTCAACTGGGCCTCCTCCAGCTCCTCTTCCGGAGTCAAGTACGGCTTATTGACAAAAACCTGCAACTGTTGGTCGTACTTTCGATGCTCTTGGAATGTCTGGTTAAAGTCCTCACTTTGCCGGCATAACGTCTCAACCAGCTGTTCGTCGGAAAGCGACATACACATACCCCTTTGCAAACCGAGACAGTTCATCAAGAAACCAGCTATTTCCGACCGGGAAATCAGCTCTCAGGCATCAGGACAACAACTCCCTATGCTTGATGAAACTCCTGCAACCTGAAAAACTTGCGGGAAAAACACTCGTTTCCGGATAAACTTGAGTTAGCAGAGAACGTCATGCCACCTGCGCCACACCCGAGCTGCAACTGGCACCCCCATAACAGTTCCTCTCTTTTCCCAAGTAATAATTAATCTGGGCACTTTTGTCAAGAAATGCAGGAAAGAGCCACAGGGACAGCAAAACACCCCCATATGCCGAGATCAGGGAGCAAGCGGAACGGCTTCAAGGCCAGCCTGTTCATTAAAACCAAGCATGATATTCATATTCTGCACTGCCTGGCCGGCCGCCCCTTTTACCAGATTGTCAATGGCCGTTAACACGACCAGCAGACCCTCTTCAGGCTTCAAGACCATCCCCATATCGCAATAATTTGAACCTCTGACGGCAGCAACGGTCGGCAGGCTTCCTGCCGGCAGCAAACGGACAAAAAATTCACCGCCGTAGGCATCCTCGTACAAAGCTTTGATATCTTCAGAAGAGTAGCTGTTCTTCAACGGAACATAGATTGTTGACAATATCCCCCGGTTGATGGGCACCAGATGGGGAACGAACAGAATGCGGCTGTGACCACCAAAGGAGCGATCAACCTGCTCCTGGATTTCCGGCTGGTGGCGATGCATGCCAACTTTATAAGCCTTAAATGATTCATTCACCTCGCAATAGAGACTACCGGTCGCCAACCCCCGGCCGGCACCGCTGGTGCCGGATTTGGCATCAATAATAACCGGCTGATCAGCAGCCGCCATCCCCTGGCGAAAGAGGGGGGTCAGGGCCAGGATGGCACCGGTGGGATAACAGCCGGGATTACCGACAATATCGGCTTTGCTGATCGCCTCGCGATGCAATTCCGGCAATCCGTATACCGCTGCAGCAAGCAAGTCTTTACGACTGTGCTCTTGATACCATGATTCATAAAGGCTCACATCGGTAAACCGGTAATCTGCACTGAGATCGATAACCTTTTTACCCGCCTCATAAAAATCAGCCACCACCTCCATGGCCGTTTTGTGCGGCAGAGCGGTAAAAACCACATCAACCTGATCTTTAATGGCAGCATAGTCATTAGGGCAAAAGACAAGAGAACAAATTCCCCGCAGGGATGGGAAAACAACAGCAACCTCTTCGCCGGCATACTGACGCGAGGTAACCACCGCCAGTTCCACCTGAGGATGACGAGACAGTATCCTGATTAATTCTACACCTGTATAACCGCTTGCGCCAACAACGGCAACCCGAACCATGGGGGACACCTCTCAATCATTCATGGGTTTGATGTTAGGCCGACAGGCCCCTCCATACAGGATGATTCCTGCGTCTGGAGGCTGTCAAGAAAAAGGTTTTCACCAAAACCGCCGGCAACCTTACCCCAAGACAACTTCCATCAGGTTGCCTCAGCCAAAGTTAGTCGCATAAAAAAAGGAGGTCATAAAAAGACCTCCTGAAACTTGCTCACCAACGTCACGGAATCGCCCATCAGCAGTCGAACAGAGTAGTAATCGCCAACCGGACGTGCAGGGATTAACGCTTGGAAAACTGAAAACGCGCCCGAGCGCCGCGCTGACCATATTTTTTCCGCTCTTTCATTCGCGCGTCACGGGTCAGGAAGCCGGCCTTTTTCAATACCGGTCGGAACTCGGCATTATATTCCAGCAGGGCTTTAGAGATACCATGTTTAACCGCCCCTGCCTGCCCGGTAACGCCACCACCCCGAACCGTAACCATGACATCAAGGCTGCTGTCCGTTGCCGTTGCCTGCAATGGCTGATACACCAGCTTTTGGGCTGCACCAACCGAAAAATACTCTGCCATCGGCTTATTATTAACCACCATCGCCCCGGCACCCTCACTCAACCAGACGCGGGCTACAGCTGATTTTCTTCTTCCCGTTGCGTAAAAACGTTTCGTACCCATGCTCTCATCATCCATTCTGTCAGCAAAAAATTAACCGGTCCCGCTTCAACCGGAACCGCATCTCGTATGTGATGTCGTTACACCTCGCGGGCAGCCGGCTGCTGCGCCTGATGGGGATGCTCTTTGCCGGCATACACCTTGAGTTTTTTGAACATCTTACGCCCCAGCCGGTTTTTCGGCATCATGCCCTTAACCGCCAGGCGAATCAACTCCTCAGGTTTTTTATCCAGTAGCTTTTCAGCTGAAATTGATCGTATCCCCCCCGGGTAACCGGTGTGATGATGATACATTTTATCAGCCATTTTATTGCCGGTCAACCTGATATCCTGAGCATTAACCACCACCACAAAATCACCGGTATCAACATGAGGGGTATAGATCGGCTTATTTTTACCCCGCAGGATATCTGCTATCTCAGTTGCCAACCGGCCAAGCACTTTCCCCTTGGCATCAATAACATGCCAGGCGTGCTCGACGTTTTCATTCTTAGCCATAAAGGTCTTCATTGATTTTCTCCACTTGAACACAGTTTACCGCTGCCGTGCCATTATCCCAGCCAGCAACGCCAAAGAGGACATCACCTAATATAATCATCCTGCTTTGTCAAGCTTTTTCTGCTCTTTCTACCGACAAAAAGATAGGCTGATAACGGGTTGTCGGAAACGCGTTCATCTCTCTGCAACCGGGGGAAACAAATCACGAAAGCTGGCAAAAACAGCAAGAATTTCATCAATTCTCGACCAACTCAGATCACGGGTTATGGTAACCCGCAGGCGCGACTTGCCTGCCTCCACGGTTGGCGGTCGAATTCCCTGGATAAAGATGCCGGCCGCCAGAAATTTTTCACTGAGCTCCATGGTCCTCCCGGCATCACCGACAATAATGGGAATAATCGGTGTCGGATCATCGGGCACCGTAAAACCAAGGTCACGAAGTCTGCTTCGCGTATAGAGTATTTTTTTCCGTAGTTCGGCAACCAGCCCCGGCTCATTCTGCAGCACTCGGACCGCAGCCAGGGACGCACCCAGCACCGCCGGCGGCAGGGCTGTGGTATAGATGAAAGGACGGGACTTATTGGTCAGATAATCAAGATACTCCTGGCGGCCGGCCACAAAAGCTCCGTAGCTGCCCAAAGCTTTGCCCAATGTCCCCATCAGCAGATCGATCGCCGATGCCGGCAGGGAAAAGTGGGAGCCCGACCCACGCCCGTGATCACCCAGGACCCCTGTAGCATGGGCGTCATCAACCAGCAGCAAGGCATCATATTTCTGCGCCAGCGCGACAATCTCCGGCAACGGCGCCAGATCACCGTCCATGCTGAAAACACTGTCGGTGACAATCAGGCGGCGGCGATATGCTGACCCGGCAGCCAACAGATCGGCCAGATGCTGAACATCGCCGTGGCGATAAATATTCACTACAGCCCGGCTCAGCCGGCAACCGTCAACGATGCTGGCATGATTCAGGGCGTCACTGTAAACAGCATCGCCATCGCCGACCACGGTGGCCAGCACCCCCAGATTGGCCATGTAGCCACAATTATAAACCAGCGCCCCTTCCGTTCCCTTGAAAGCCGCCAGTTCCTTTTCCAGTTGGCGATGGAGGCTCATGGTGCCGGAAATCAACCGTGAAGCCCCGGAAGAACAACCATATTCCCGAATCGCCTCAACAGCCAACGCCTGCAGTCGCAGATCATCCGCCAACCCCAGGTAGTTATTGGAACATAAGATGGTCGTCGGCTGACTATCCAAGGTCGTTTCACTTCGCTGTGGCCCGGTGACCGTTCTCAAACGACGGCGTAAACCCTGGGCAGACAGGGAGTCAAGCTCACTCCTGATCTGCTGCAAGGCACTTTTGTTTTCAGCCATCACCACCATTCCCCCATTCGCTCAGCAACCGGTCATCATCCGCCCATTGGCGGCCGGCGGTGGTCAGGTAGTTGCCGACCATCACCCCATTGGCACCGGCGGCAAAAAGCATGGCCTGGGCATCAGGAAAAGTTCGCGCACGGCCGCCGCAGACCCTGATGTCACGGGTGGGGCAGACCAGACGGAACATGGCAATGGTCAACAAACCGGCAAACGCCCCCACACCCGGCTGGTTGCCGAGGGGGGTTCCGGGAACCGGATGCAAAAAATTGAGCGGGATGGAATCAACCTCCAGGTCACGCAAGGTGAGAGCCAGTTCCACCCGCTGCTCCCAGCTTTCTCCCATACCGATTATCCCGCCGCTGCAGACATATAAACCAGCACCCTTGGCCGCGGCAACCGTTTCCACCGCCCGATCATAGGTATGGGTGGTACAGATGTTGGGGAAATAGCTCCTGGCCGTTTCGAGATTATGATGATAATGCCGCAGCCCCGCTTCCTTATATGTGTGTGCAGCCGCCTCATCAAGAAAACCCAGGGAAGCGCACGGGGCCATGCCCAAACCGGCAATACCGACAATCATCTCCCTGACCCTGGCCATCTCATCCCGGCCGGTGACCGCACTGCCGCTGGTAACGATGGAAAAGTGTGCTGCCCCTTGTTTACGGGCTTGGGAAGCCTGCTGCAACAGGAGATCGACGGTTAACAGGGGAAAACTTTCGACCGCCGTTTGGTAGTGAACTGACTGGGCACAGAAGGCGCAGTTTTCCGGACATTTGCCGGATTTGGCATTGGCAATGGCACAGCGGGAAATGGCAGTTCCGCAGAAATGGCGACGCAGGCTGTCGGTCAACGGCAATAACACAAACAGGTCATCGGGGGAAAGGGAACCTAAGGCAACCGCCACCTCCCGGCTGATGCCCTTGCCGGAAATCATTATCTCGGCAAGACCTTCATGAATCAGGGCTATACTCTTTTTCATTTTTTTCACGACAACTCAATGAAAGGTTAATGAACTGGCAACAACTCCTGAAAAGATCGGCACGGTACAAGCTTCAGCTTCGAGACCCGCACAACCTCAGGAACGGGCTGTAGCAATGACCAAAGCTGACGCATAATACAGAAGATGGTCATCAAAAATTACCAGGACAAAATACTAAGGAGCAGCGTTGCTGCTCCAGCCGGAATCAGTGGGAAATGGGGTTTTTACAAAACATGGGCATCAACTGCCCATAAGGTCATCACCCAAGTTTTCATGCAACTACAGCCTGGAGAGTCGTGCCTCGGTGGGCCTCTTAAAGAACTGCCCCCTTGCTCAACACCCCAGCCGGCAGGGCTTTTAAGCCCGGCAGCACGATCAATGATCTATGGCCTGGATACTCCACAGCCGGTCAACCCAAAGATCGCATGGCAGCTCATTTTCTCCTTGTTTTTAGTACCATGCATGGTATTTTGGTGTCAAACTGATAATCGGTCTGCCTGTGCTGCCGTGCTGTTTCGGATTGCAGATGTTTAAACCAGAGAGGGATAGAGTATGGCATTTGAACGAAAAGATGGTTTCTACCGCAAGGCAAAACGGGAGGGGCTGCGCTCCCGGGCGGCTTTTAAAATTGAGCAGCTGCATCAGCGCTATCAACTCTTTAAAAAAAGCGACAGCATCCTCGAGCTTGGGGCCGCTCCAGGGGGCTGGATGCAGATCATTGCCCGGCTGGTTGGCGCTAAAGGATTGGTTCTGGGCATCGATCTGCTGCCCATTGCCGGCTTGCCTTCCCCCCCCTGCCAGACAATCCAGGAAGATATTTTCACCGACACCGTCGGCAAACAGATACAAACCTTCACCAATCAGCTCTTTGACGGGGTCATTTCGGACATCGCCCCCAACCTTTCAGGCATCAAAGCCGCCGATCAGCTGCGTGCTCATGAGCTCAATCGCCGGGCCATGGAGCTGGCATGCACCTTCCTGAAACCGGGGGGATTTTTCCTCTGCAAGGTTTTTCAGCATGAAGGATTGCATGAATTGCGGCTGGAAGCTGGACAATACTTTGAAAAAGTAACGGTCACCAAACCGGAGGCCAGCCGAAAAAGCTCCGCCGAATTGTACCTGGTGGCCTTGAAATACCGCGGTCAAAAGGCGAAAGGTCCTGACACTCCTGGTCTTTAAACCAGCGTTCGCACCCGGCAAACGCCGTCTTGCCATGTCAGCGTCGTTTTACCCTGCCCGTCGCAACCTGCCCCAAGACAGGTTCAAGACCCAGCCATCCAGCCAAAATACCAGCTGATCAATGGCTCTCCCCAAAAAAGGTACACGGCGGCACCAAAAGCCAGGAAGGGACCAAAGGGCACGGCATACTGACTGTTCCTGTGGCTGCGAACCATCAGCATAATACCAATGAGAGAGCCGGCAAGAGAACTTACCAGAATGACCAGCAATAATGATTTGACCCCCAGGAAGGCACCGATCATCGCCAGCAGCTTAACATCTCCGCCACCCATACCTTCCCGCCCGGTAAACCGATAATATCCTTCGGCAATAATCCATAACGTCCCGCCACCAACAACGATCCCCAGCCCGGATTGCTGCCAGCTGACGCCGGAACAACAGAAACTGCTGAGGAAGCCCAACACAATGCCTCCAAGGCTGAACCGATCGGGAATAATCTGATAATCCAGATCGATGAACGTTATGGGAATCAACAGGGCGATGAAAAACAGCTGAGAAATAGTTGCCAGCCGCCAGCCGCCATGAAGAAAGACCGCTAAAAAAAGGCAACCGGTCAGCAGTTCCACCAGCACATATCTGGGAGAGATGGCCTGCTTACAGGAAAAACAACGGCCACGGAGTAGAAGATAACTGAATACCGGGATATTCTGCCACCAGGAAATCGTCTGCCCGCAGGATGGACAATGGGAAGGAGGAGAGACAACCGATTCTTCACGCGGAATCCGGCAGATGCAGACATTAAAAAAGCTGCCGAGAGCCAATCCGAACAAAAAGAGCAGCACAGCGATACATGTTTCCGGTACTTCCAACGGCATATTACCTTGATATCCTCCTAATTTTTATCCGGTTCCGCGGACATCGCCTGAAACAACGGTCAAAACAACCAGCAAGTAAGGCGCCCGCTACCCCCACCATTTCTTTTCTTCCCTGGGGAACAACGGGTTTTCTGGCAGAAAAGTGGAATCATACCAAGGATTAGCGGTTGACTTTTTAACCTGATTTATGATATCAGTGGGAGTTGATTTTTATTAGCTTGGCACCTTCTCCATCAAGCTGCTGACGCAATGGCGGTCAAGCATGCCGACTAGCGTTGGCATTATCATGCCAGACGGCATTTTGCCACCAAAAAAAATCTTGGTTGCATAATTAGTTGCGTATCTGGCAGGGCAGAAGGATTGCAGCTATCGTTGTTCGTTAAATTTGACAGAGGGGGATACATGTTCAAAATCGGTGACAAGGCAGTATATCCCGGTCACGGTGTAGGTGAAATAAAGGCAATCGAAAAAAAGGATATTATGGGCAGCAATCAGGAGTTCTACATCTTCCTGACGAGGGAGAGCGGCATGACCATTATGATCCCCCGGGCAAACACCAAGACTGTCGGCTTGCGAAAGCTGGTCAATGCCGATGAAATCCCCCGAGTTTTTGAAATTTTAAAGAAAAAAAAGATTAAAGTCGTCAACCAGACATGGAATAAACGATACAAGCTGTTTCATGATAAGATTAAAGGCGGTTCGATTTTTGAAATTGCCGAGGTACTGCGGGACCTGATTCTCATCAGCAGCAACAAAGACCTCTCTTTCGGCGAACGGAAGATGATGGATACCGCCAAGAACCTGCTCGTCAACGAACTTGCCTTGGCAACAGCAAAAAAAGAGCAGTCCGTCGAGGAAAAAATCGAAAATATTTTCGTTTAAGCGTAGCGAGCAATTTCAGGGAAATACTGGGCGTCACCATCATTCCTGCCCCCCACCAGGCTTCCTTTCTGCGGAGAACCTCTTTTCAGCAGCCCATGCACCATGGAGGAATAATTGACTTTTTTTCGTTTACTGGTAGTCTTGGTCGGCTCCCTGCTCTCCTACCAGATTATCTATACCCATACCTATCGGGTAGATTTTTCGGTCATCGGTTTTTTTACCTCGCTGTTGCTGGTCTTTTACCTTTTCTACCTTGTCTCGCAGCTGAAGAAGATCCCCCTGAGAACCATTCTCGGGGGGTTAATCGGCCTGCTGGTGGGCTTATTCATCGCCAACCTGCTGTTCCATGGCATCCTTTTCAACCTTTTTGACGATCCTAAAATAAATTTTATTTTCTACATTTTTATCTATTCCCTGTTTGCCTACGGCTCGCTGGAAATCGGCCTGAAAAAAGGCGATGAATTCGATCTCATGCGCTCCCTGGCACTCAAAGGGGTCAAGGGGAGCGAAAAAATTATTGACACATCAGTCATTATCGATGGCCGCATTGCCGACCTGTCGGAAACCGGTTTTCTCGAAGGCGTCCTGGTCGTTCCCCAATTTGTGCTGCAGGAACTGCAGTCAATTGCTGACTCCCCCGACCCACTCCGTCGAACCCGCGGCCGCCGCGGCTTGGATATCCTCAAGCGCATGCAGAATCAGGCCTTTATCGAGATCAAGATTATCGACGAGGATTTCCCCCGCATCAAGGAGGTCGATGCCAAACTGGTTGCCCTGGCGAAAAAAAAGCAGGCAAAAATCATCACCAACGATTTCAACCTCAACAAGGTAGCCGATCTGCAAGGCGTTGCGGTCCTCAACATTAATCAGTTGGCAAATGCCCTAAAACCGGTTGTCCTGCCGGGCGAAACACTCCATATTCTGATTATGAAAGAGGGAAAAGAGCCGTTGCAGGGAATTGGCTATCTTGATGACGGAACCATGGTCGTTGTTGATCATGCCAAAGATCTGGTGGGCGAGACACTGACCGTGGTGGTAACCAGTGTACTGCAGACCACTGCCGGCCGCATGATCTTCGCCAAGAAGGAGCACTGATAGCAGCCTTGGCTCCGCGAATCTTTACCATTATTGTCGCCGCCGGCTCCGGTCAGCGTTGTCCCGGCCAGCAACGGAAACAGCTTACCCCCCTACTGGGGAAACCGCTTTTTCTCTGGTGCCTGGAAACATTTCACCGCATTGATCAAATCACCGACATTATCCTCGTAGGACCGGCAGACAGCGATGATCTGCTGCAAAAAATGGGATCCATAGTCAAACCATTTACTAAAGTCCGCCAGGTTGTTCCCGGAGGAAACAATCGCCAAAAATCTGTACTCGCCGGCCTGACCGCCATACATCCCACCGCTCAACCCGAAGATCTGATTCTTATCCATGATGGCGTACGCCCGCTGGTCAGTACGCAACTGATCACGCAGGTCATTGACCGCTCTGCTCCCGGCACAGTTATTGCACCGGTTATAACGCCGGCAGAAACGGTAAAATCATTGGGGGAGGGGACAACAGTCATCGGCACTTTGCCGAGAAACCGCATAGGTCTAGCCCAGACTCCGCAGGGGGCACCATTTGCCCTTTTGTGGTCCAGTTATCAGTCGCTGAAGAAAACTCTTTCCCCGACAATAACCGATGACGCCCATTTGGTGGAACTGGCCTGCCCGGGAACTCCCATTGACTGGATTGAAGGAGAGCAGCGCAACGTGAAAATCACCTACCCGGAAGACCTGGCACTGGCGGAATACTACCTCCGGGGTTCCGTCAAGGAGTACAGCATGGTGCAAACACGCGTCACCACTGGTCTAGGCTACGATGTCCACCGCCTCGTAACGGGACGTCCACTGATTCTAGGGGGAGTATCTATCCCTCACCAACGTGGTCTGGAAGGTCATTCCGATGCAGATGTGGTTATCCACGCCCTGGTGGATGCCGTTCTGGGTGCGGTTGCCGGCGGAGACATCGGCCAGCACTTTCCCGACTCGGACCAGCGGCATCGCGATGCTGACAGCCGGTATTTTCTCCAGTATGCCGTCAAGCTGGCCACTGACAAGCAGTTTACTCTGCAGGCAGTTGATGTTACCATTGTCGCCCAACAACCAAAACTTGCGCCCTACCTACCTCAGATGTACCAAAGAATAGGGGAGATTCTGGGCCCCACGTGTCAGGTTAATATTAAAGCAACCACCACTGAGGGTCTGGGGTTTACCGGTTCTGGGGAAGGGATTGCAGCCTATGCGGTTGCCACAGCGCACCGGCTCGGGCTGCCATAATCTCGTGTTCCGCTTTCTTCGACTGAATCCGAATGTGATGTGCATGCTGCAGTTTTTTCGGGGCGATCCGATGCGCTCCTTTATACTGCTCTCGGCTGTCGTACACCTGTTGCTGTTGATCGGTTGGCCAGCCCCCCGGCGGCCATTCATCCAGGATGCCGGTCACCTGGCTATCGTCCTGCTGGAGCCTGAAGAACAAGAGCATAAGCCATCGGCACAAAAAACGATTCCCCATAAAAAAGCGACCATCAGTAAGAAGAAGATTCCTCCACCGACAAAAAAAACGGTTACCAAGGAAGCCATTGCCAAAGCAAAACCGCACCCAGCTCCAGACCCGAATGCCCTGGCTCGCATCAAGGAACGCCTGGCTCAAGCTCAACGAGCTGAGGAGCTCAAAGCAATCAGGGAGAAATTAATCCAGCGGCAAACCGGATCAACGACCCCCTCGGTACTGGGACAGCAGCAATATTACGCTGACCAGCTGCGCGCCCGGATAACCAGCCACTGGCATCTACCGGAGCATCTGGCCCGGGAAAAACTTTCAGCGACGGTATCCCTGACCATCAGCGACACCGGGACACTGATTGCCAGCACAACTCAGCAGCTGTCCGGCAACCAGCTGTTTGATGATTCCATTCTCCGGGCTATCAACCAGGCAGCTCCCTTCCCGCCGTTTCCAGCAGCGCTGGAGCAACGCCAGGAAGAGTTCATCATAACCTTTGAACCAAGCGATCTTTATAACTGAGGATATCCAGATGCGGCGTCTTATCATGAGACTTTCCACCTTTTCAACCACGACGGCAACCATGTTTTTGCTGCTGGTCTGCAGCCAACTGTTGCTGGCGAACAGCTGCCATAGCAAAGTTTACCTTGAAATCAACCAGCCAAACATCCGCAAAATTCCGCTGGCGATTGCCCCGCTGCAACCCATGGGTGGCCAGGATAAGATGATAGAGATTGCTGCGCCTTTCCGGGACGTTATGGTGAGTGATCTGGATTTCTCGACTTTTTTTGAAGTCATCGCAGACCCTTCGACGTACCTGGAAGACTCCCAGAAAGCCGGCATATCACTGGGCACCTTCGATTTCAGGGACTGGTCGCTGACCGGGGCCGAACTGCTGATAAAAGGCGGCTATTACCGCACCGCGGAACAACTGGTCTTGGAGTTGCGGCTCTTTAATGTTTTTTCCCAAAATATGATCTTTGGCAAACGCTACCGGGGGCGACCGGAGGATCATCGCCTCATTGCCCATAAATTCTGCAACGAGGTTGTCCAAACCATTACCGGCCTGCCGGGAGAATTTTCTTCAAAGATCGCCTTTGTTGCCACAAAGACGGAACACGGCATAAAGGAAATCTACACCATGGATTACGACGGCAACGGGTTGCAGCAGGTCACCAGCAACGGCGGCATCAACCTGTCACCCACCTGGTCCCACGATGTTACCAAACTGGCCTACACCTCTTACAAGCGCAACAACCCAGATCTCTACATTCTTGATTTCAGCCGGGGCAGAGAGAAGCTGATTGCGGATAAGAAGGGACTGAATACTGCGGCTGAATGGTCGCAGACCAACCAGCAGTTCGTTCTCATGCAAAGCTTTGAAGACAATGCTGAGATTGCCATCATATCCACCACCACCGGCCAGCTGATCAGACGGCTGACCAATAATTGGGCCAGCGATGCATCCCCCTGCTGGGCGCCATCCGGCAAGGAGATTGCCTTTGTTTCAGACCGGGCCGGGAGCCCGCAGATTTATATCATGGACCATAGAGGAAAGGATTTGCGGCGGATTACCCATACAGGGAACTATAATGCCCACCCTGACTGGTCATCCCACACCAATAAAATTGTTTTCTCCTCAATCATTGACAATGCTTTCCAGATTTGTTCAATCGATCCTGATGGCCGCAACCTGCTGCAGCTGAGCTTCCTCAAGGGTGACAATGAAGACCCCTGCTGGTCCCCCAACGGCAGGCATATCGTCTTTACTTCTTCGGCATCAGGGGTAAAACAGCTTATGATTATGGACCTTCATGGCCATAATTTAAAGGAGATAACAAACGGTGTCATGGAAAAACAAAGTCCATCATGGTCTAACAATCAATAAAACATGATTTTCCCAGCTGTGGGAAAATTCACTTTAATGACTTGATTTTTTCTTCAAAAAGCGTTATTGCAGATAAAATTTTCGCCCTAAGCGGAACTGAATCCGTTAGCCTCACAGAAAGGAGCACCATCATCATGAAACACACAAAAATTGCAGCTTTGTGGCTTCTCCTTGCAATCGTAACCATGATGTTTGCCGCCTGCAGCACCTGCAAGACGACATCATTACAGGAAGAAACGGTAGCCCCGCCGGCAGCCATAACCCAGCCCGCCCCAAAACCTGCACCCAAGACCATGGTTAAAGAGGCCGCCCTGCCTGCTGAAAAGATCCTTGGCATTGGGGACAAGCTGGAACCGATATTTTTTGATTTTGACAAGCATGACCTCAAAGACCTGCCCCGTGAAACCCTAGCCAAACATGCCCAGTGGTTGAAAAACAACCCGGGAGCGGTGGTCCGCATTGAAGGAAATTGTGATGAACGGGGTGCCAATGAATACAATCTTGCCCTGGGTGAACGGCGGGCTGCCAGTGCGAAGAAATATCTTATCTACCTGGGCATTTCACCCAAACAGCTGGAAACCATCAGCTATGGTGAGGAGAAACCGGTGTGCAGTGCCCATTATGAGGGTTGCTGGTGGAAAAATCGCCGGGACGATTTTGTCGTTGTCGCCAAGTAGCATTCAACAAGCAGCAGTTTAGATTGCTCCTTTCCAGAGATTCATTATCTTCTGCTGTCAGAGCCGGTCATACCATGCGGATCAACGGTTATCACAAGATTAAAATGCTCCTGCTTATCCTGCTGTTCGGGCTGATAGCAGTGGGTTGTGTCAATGATCAGTATTACGTCCAATTGGATGACTCCGTACGGACATTGCAGCATCGGGTCGATGCTATGGAAACCAAGCAGGCCGAAACCTCCAGGAAAACAGCTGCGGAACTGCAGAAATTAACGGCCGATACCAACGTCAAACTTGACAGTCTTGAGACCGAACTGCAGATCATCGGCGCCAATGTTGAAGAAACCAGGCTTGGCCCGCGGGAACTCCAGGCAGTTGAAACCAAGGAACTGCAGCTTCTTTATGATCGGATCGATAATCGCCTGAAAAAACTGGAAACCGATATTGCCGCTTTACAGCAGCAGGCTGGAACCGGGCCTGCTGCTGTTTCCCCTTCTCCCGCCGCCGACAGTGGCACTGCTGCTCAACCTGCACCGGCACCGCCTGAACAGCCCACCAGTGCCCGGGAAAAAGCTTTTTATGATGATGCCTATGGAGTCTTCAAGCATGGAGACTTCGCCACCGCCAGGAAAAAATTTCAGAAATTCCTGACTGTCTTTCCTGAAAGTCAGTTCAAAGTTAACGCCATGTTCTGGATTGCGGAATGCTCTTACAAACAAAAGCAGTATGAGGAAGCAATCATCAAGTACGATGAAATTATTACGAAAAACCCGCGGCATCAGAAGGTTCCCAGTGCTTTGCTGAAGCAGGGGTTTTCCTTCCTCATGCTTGGCGACCAGACTGATGGCAAAATCATTCTTGAAAAAGTCATCCAGGATTTTCCCGATACCGACCAAGCAGAAATTGCCAAAAGAAAATTAGAACTCCTTGATAATTAGATAGCTTTACCATCTCCTCCATCGTTGTTGCCATAACCAGATAGCACCGGACACACCCGTTCATACATATTTGTACTCAGGATACATAATCCTCCCCCACTGCCCCCTGCAGCACCTGATGTTTTGTCGATTCCCCCCAATCTCCCAAAACCGGAAACGTCTCATTCCGCGCAGGGCTCCCTGGTTGCCATGAGATTGATTTCGGAGGTTGACCTGGCCCATAAGAACATTCAACCTATTGAAAACACTTGATTTTTCAGCAACCATCCAAATGATGACCTTTAACGACATTCCCGATTGCCATCATCGTATCAGCAGTTTATACTATGGACGGACGTGATAAAACATCCCCTTGGTTAACGAGTTGCGTTAGGCCTGCATTGTGCATCAATGAACAGTCGGCAGCAGCATCCATGGCATTTTTTTTGCTAACCAGATAAAAAAATTAAAAAAACTCCTAAAATTGTTGACAAAACCGCCGACAGGTATAATAACTCCAGCAGAACAATAAAACATCTTTTGGCTGGCCGGAAAGAAAATATGAGCGATTACAGGAGCTTTTCAACCCCTTACACGTTTTCAAGGATACCATTGGAGGGCCATGTTTTTCCAACAGTCTAAGACCTTTCTCGGCCTCGATATCGGCTCAAGCTACATCAAAATTGTCGAGCTGAAAGAATCGGGATCCCGCTATACTTTACAAAATTTTGGCATCGCCATTCTCCCAACAGATACCATTGTGGATGGTACCATCATGGACTCAATGGCGATTGTCAACACGATTAAAAATCTCATCGAAAACCTGAAGAGCAGAAAAAAGCAGATCTGCACTTCCATTTCCGGGCATTCGGTTATTATCAAGAAAATTCTCCTGCCGGTCATGGATGAGGCAACGGTGGAAAACACCATTTATGAGGAAGCTGCCCATCACATTCCCTATGACATTTATGATGTCAACCTGGATTTCCAGATTCTGGGACCCAGTTCTGAGGCTGATGATAAGATGGATGTTCTGCTGGTGGCCGTGAAAAAAGATATCATCAGTGATTACCTTGGAGTTATTGAGGAAGCTGGGCTGGTTCCCGTTATCGTTGACGTGGACAATTTTGCCCTGGAAAATATGTATGAGTATAATTACGAGGACGCCGGTGAAGAGGTTGTCGCTCTTGTTGATATCGGTTCCAACATCACCAACATCAACATTATCAAACAGGGAGTCTCAAATTTCACCCGCGACATCACCGTAGGCAGCCGGATGATCACCGAACAGCTGCAAAAACAACTCAACCTTAACTATCAAACAGCCGAACAGTTGAAAATCGGGGTGCCGGTCGAAGGTATAAACCGTAGCGATCTCGAAAAGATAATCGCCGACGCCGCTTTTTCTTTTATTAATGAAATCAACAAAACAATCGACTTTTATCACACGTCGGCCTCCGGCAGCCGGATTGAAAAGATCTACCTTGGCGGTGGAGGTGCCAAACTGGCAGGCATCGTCTCCATGGTTCACGAGATAACCACCATAGAAACTGAAATCATTAATTCTTTCCGCAACCTGATTGTTCCGGAGAAAAAGTTTGACAGTAACTATATCCAGGACATGGCACCTTTGGCTGCTGTTGCTGTAGGTCTGGCACTCAGGAAGGATACTATTAAATGATCAGAATAAATCTACTCCCGGTTCGTGCTGAACGAAAAAAGCAAACCCTGCGGAACCAGATGGCCATCGGTATTGGCATCATTCTCCTGACCCTGGTCGTCTGCGGGGTAGCTCAGGTCATGATCAGCAGCAAAGTCAAGAGCGTCAAAGCTGGTCTGCAGCGGACGCAGAAGCAGATAGCGGCACTACAGCCGGTCATTGATAAAATCGATCAATACAAAAAACAAAAAGAGGAAATCAGTCGGAAAATAGAAGTCATCAACAATCTTGATTCATCCAGGTTGCTGCCGGTTAAAACTCTGCATGATATCAACCAGTATAAACCGGACAAACTATGGCTTACTTCGCTCAGCAGAAAAAATACCCTGCTGGAGATAAAGGGAATAGCCATCGACAATGAAACCATTGTCGAGTTTTTGAACAATGTAAAACAATCTGAGCAGTTGCAGCAATCAGAACTTGTGTATCTGAAATCAAAAGCGCTGCAGGATCTTGAACTTAAGGAGTTCATGATCAAAACCTTACTGCCGTCAACAAAAACAACCACTCCTGAGGAACCCGCCACCAAGCAGGCAAAATCCAAGGGGAAGGGGAAGAGGAAGGGAAAATAGCATGGCCGATCTGAACCTTGACTTTCTCCAAAGACTCTCCAATCCAAAGAAAATCCTGCTGGTGGCAGTTATTGCTATTGGCATTGGCGGACTCTATTATTACTTTCTCTTTGGTCCGCAGCTGAAACAGCTGACAAAACTCAACAAACAATACCAACAGGCACAACTGAAGCTCAGCCAGACCAAGCAGATAGCCAATCAACTGGAAAAATTTGAAAAAGAGATTGCCGGCCTGCAGATGGATTTCAAAATGACCGCCCAGAAGCTTCCCAACTCCAAGGAAATCCCCAGGCTGCTGATGCAGATAACCAAACTCGGGAAAGAGGCCGGGCTTGATTTTGAGCTTTTCCAACCCCAATCGGCAAAACCAGTGGGCTTTTATGCCGAAGTTCCCATCGACATTGCCGTCACTGGCAACTATCATGCCCTGGGGACCTTCTTCACCAACATCTGTACCATGTCCAGGATTGTCAGCATCGACGATTACCAGATGAGTGATTATAAAGTCATCAATGGTCAGGATACCCTCAGCACAAAGTTCAAAGCCATTACCTATACCTTTATTGAACAACCGAAAGGCGGGGAAAACCATGGTAGCTAAGCCACAACAGCTGTCATTGCGATCTGCAGGCCGAATCCTGCTCAGCTGCGCCCTGCTGGCCGTCCTAGTAGCACCCGGCTGGTCAGCAGAGGAACCGGTAAAGGAAAAAGCGGCCACCATCCAGGAACTTCAGAGCCCGACATTTGTCTATGATTCCCTGGGAAAGCGAGATCCTTTCCGGCCCTTCATCAATTTCAGTCAGATTGAACGGCCCATTCCGACCAAGGAACCGAGCACACCTTTGGAAAAATATTCCCTTAACCAATTCAAACTGGTGGGCATTCTCCTAAGCGGCAACCATTACGCCATGGTTGAAGACCCGGAGCATATCAGTTACACGATTTCCGAAGGCGACCATTTAGGCAATCTCAGCGGTATTATAGAAGAGATTAAAGAGAATGAGGTCATCATTGCTGAACCATATCTGGATATCTATGATCAGCAGCAAATTCGAAAAGTTACCCTGAAACTCCATGTAGAAGAAATCAAGGGGGGAGCATTGCAATGAAAGTGAGAACGATAACCTGTTCACTGATGATCATGGTTTTGACTGGCTGGCTGCTCAGCATGCCGATGGCGTCGCCGGCAGCTGCGCGGCAAACGGTCACCGCCAGCAGCAGCACAGCAAAAAATGCGGTACAGGTGGTTTTCACCGGTGAGTTGGAAATGCAGCAACATACAACATTCCACCTGTTTCACGTCGACAACCCCCCCAGGCTCGGCATTGATTTTCCCGATGCCACCTTTAAAGCCAATAATATCGCCGAACACCTACCACAGACCCTCTTTGAAGGGTGCCGCTACCAGACCTATCCTGACAAAACTAGGCTGGTCTTTGACACCAACGAAGCTCAGCTGCCCAACTATACCTTCAGCGCATCAGGAAAGGAGCTGCAGCTTAGTTTTCCAGTTGCGAATAATACGGCGGCAAAGAAGCCGGCAGCAAAACCAGTGGTAAAAACCAGCAGCCGACGGCAGTACCGGCCATCGGCAGGCAAGAATCTGATCACCGCTGATTTCAAAGATGCCGACCTGCAGAATGTTTTTCGTTTTCTGGCTGACATCAAGCACATGAACCTGATCATGGGCGAGGACGTCCAGGGAACGGTAACCATCAAACTGAAAGAAGTACCTTGGCAGCAGGCCTTTAATATCCTCCTGAAAACCAACAAACTGGGGATGGAACGGGATGGCAATGTCATCCGCATCGCCCCGCTCTCCCGCTTCAAGGAGGAAAAGGAAGCCCTGGCGCAAAACAAAAAAGCCAATGAAACCCTTGCAGAAACCGAACTGGCCATTGTCAAGGTTAATTTTGCCCAGGCTGCCGATATCGCTCCCAGACTGACGGCAATACTCAGCGACCGGGGTTCCATCGACACCGATCAACGGACCAACACGTTGATCATCAAGGATCTGCCCCGCTATATTGAGGGCGCAAAAAACCTGTTGCAGCAGCTTGACATGCCCATTAAACAGGTCTTGATCGAGGCTAAGATCGTCAAAATTGAAACTGACGCCGTCAAAGATATCGGCATCCAGTGGGGCGGTGTCTGGGGCGACCGGGACAGTGACCACTACTATGGCGTCACCGGCAATAACGGCACCACCGGCCTACCCAGCATCACCCCTGAACCATCCATTGCCAGCAACTATGTTGTCAATCTGCCGGCATCCGGGGCAACCAGCGGTTTGGGGATGATTTTTGGCAAGGTGGGGGTTTTCAATCTCAATCTGCGCCTAACGGCGTTGAAGAACAACCATTTGGCCAACATCCTCTCAACACCTAAGGTCCTTGCCCTTGACAATCATAAAGCCCGCATCGGGCAGGGAGTGGAGATCCCCTATCAGACGACCTCCCAGGATGGCACGACAACGGAATTCAAAAAAGCCGAGCTGAGCCTTGAGGTTGTCCCCCACATCACCAATAATGATAATGTCTCCATGGAAGTGAAGATCAATAAGGACTCGATCGGGGTACAGACTTCCGATGGCCCGGCAATCAATACCCAGGCCATCGAAACCACTCTGTTGCTTTTCAACGGCGAAACGGCGGTGGTCGGCGGCATCATCGAGAAAGACAAGACCAGCGACGAAAATGAAGTCCCCGGTTTTTCTGAGGTTCCCCTGTTGGGTGACCTGCTGTTCAAGCAAAAGTATAATAAAAATTCGCAAACAGAGCTGCTGATCTTCATTACCCCAACCGTCATTCCCCTCCAGACCAGCAGCAATTTCTGATCAGCAGATCTGAACGGTAGGGAAAAGGCTGATGAATCTGATAATTCATCAGCCTTTTTTATTGCGGTCAGCACTCTATTGCGGTAGATATGGCCTGGATGGTCATTCTATGGTCTATCAGGTGTCATGCAACGAACCGCTCTAGCGCTTATGTTTCTCTCCTTGACGGCAAAAAAAGCTCTTTTTGAGGAGTAACCCTTTATGTTGACCTGCTTGACGGCCGGGGAATCCCACGGCCCCCAACTGACAGCTATCCTCTCCGGCATCCCCGCCGGTGTGCCCGTTTCTGCAGAAAAGATCAATTATGATCTGGCCCGTCGCCAGCAGGGGTACGGCCGGGGAGGTCGGATGGCCATTGAAGCGGATCAGGTAACCTTGCTCTCCGGTGTCCGTTTCGGGACAACGACGGGCAACCCCATCACCATGGCGATCACCAATAAAGACTGGAAAAACTGGCAGCAGCAGATGTCTCCGGCAAAGGCTGATGAAGGGTTTGCCAAAGCGGTGACCAGACCACGGCCCGGGCATGTCGATCTTCCCGGCTGCCTTAAATACAACCAGCGGGATGCCCGCAATATACTTGAACGGGCCAGCGCCCGGGAAACTGCCATCAGGGTGGCGGTGGGAGCCCTTTGCAAAGCATTGCTGGAACAATGTACCATCCAGATTTTTTCCTATGTCACCGCTATTGGCACGGAAAGGGTAGATCAGGAAACCCTGCAGCAGGATGATGCTCAGTTGGCCATGGCTGCGGAACAATCATCGCTCCGTCTGCCGGACCCGACCCTGGAAGAACAACTGAAAAAGGTTATCGATCTGGCAAAAAAGCAAGGGGATACCCTGGGAGGCATTTTCCGAGTGATTATCAGGGGCTTGCCACCGGGGATCGGCAGTCATATCCAGTATGACAGCAAACTGGATGGCCGCCTGGCCCAGGCGATCATGAGTATTCAGGCAGTTAAAGGAGTGGAAATCGGCCTCGGTTTTCAGGCTGCAGAACTTCGCGGTTCACTGGTGCATGATGAAATTGCCCATAACCATAACCGGGGGTTTTACCATCTGAGCAACAATGCCGGTGGTATCGAAGGAGGAATCAGCAATGGCGAAGATATTATCATAACTGCCGCCATGAAACCCATTCCCACCCTCTATCAACCATTGAAATCGGTGGACATGATCACTAAACAGCCTTTTGAGGCTTCTGTTGAACGCTCAGACACCTGTGCGGTCCCGGCGGCTGCAGTGGTCGGCGAAGCGGCGGCAGCCTTTGAAATCACCCGACTCCTACTGGAAAAGTTCGGCGGTGATCACCTGGATGAATTCAGCCGCAATTATCATGGTTATTGTGACTACCTCACATCGTTCTGATGACTTACCCGCATCCTGCGGCGTCCCGCCAGGGCATCTTATCCTCACCGGTTTCATGGGCGCAGGGAAATCATCGGTGGGCAAAAAGCTCAGCGCTATGCTGCAACGACCCTTTATCGATCTGGACGAGTTCATTGAAAAGCGTGAGCAAAAAAGCATTGTGTTGATCTTCCAGGACGAAGGAGAAGCCTATTTTCGGCGGGTGGAGGAGCAAGCTCTGGCAGATATTTTAAACTGTCCCCCCTTGGTCCTGGCCACCGGCGGCGGTACGGTACTCAGCCCGCAGAATCGTGCCCTCATGCAGACAAAAGGAACCGTCATTTTCCTGGATGCAAGTCTGGAAACTATTGCGGCGCGTACCGCCGGTTGCCAGTCACGACCACTGCTGCAAAACAGCGGCACATTCAGGATAGAAAAAATAAAGGGCCTTCTGCAAAACAGAAAGCCCTTATATGAAACAGCTGCACTAAAAATAAAAACCGACAATCTGTCACTCGAGCAGATCGCCCGGCTGATTGTGAAAAAAATCTCCCCCACCAACAGGTAACGTCATTAATATCGGTACAGCTTTATTTCGGCGTATTTTCCGGCTGTTCAACCCCGGCAGGTTGAGCCGCCGGCGACGGCGCGGCATTTTGCTGCTCGCCCGCCTGGGAAGTTACGGGCTGGACCTGTTCGCTCTGGACCGGTTGGGCGGCATCAAAACCCTCCATTACCGTCCCTTTGACCCGATGGGCGGAAACCACCGTCAGGGAAAGGGAGGTCAGCATAAAAACCGCTGCCGCGACAGCAGTCAAGCGGGTAAAAAACTTGCTGGAGCCACTACTGCCAAACAGGGTCTGGCTGCTGCCGGCACCAAAAGCAGCCCCCATCCCGGCACCTGTACCCGCCTGCAGCAGAATAATAAAAATAAGTGCCAATGACACGACGACATGCAAAACAATAATAAAGGTGGTCAAGGTCAAACTCCTCCCCGAAAAGACATTAAAGGCTTGATTTCCTACCAGCAAACGGCAGGAAAGTCAAGCCCAAAGCAATTTCTGCGTACCATCAACACAAGAGCGTCGTCGATCAGCGGGCACCTGCCGCGGCAACTATCCGAGCGAAGTCAGCAGCAACCAGGGATGCACCGCCCACCAGTACCCCATCAACATCCGGCTGACTCATGAGCTGGGCGGCATTGTCCGGCTTTACGCTGCCTCCATAAAGAATCGGGATTCGGCCGGAACCCTCAAAGCAGGAATCCAGCACCCGGCGGATAAAAGAGTGCATCTCCTGGGCATCGCCAACAGTGGCTGTCTTGCCGGTGCCGATGGCCCAGACCGGCTCATAGGCCACCAAAAGCCGATGACCGGCAAGGCCGGCAAGGCCGCACTGCAATTGCCGCTCAACAACCGCCTGATGCTGCTGTTCCTGGCGCTCAGCCAAGGTTTCACCAACACAGAAGATCGGCACCAGGCCGGCTTCCATCACCGTCTGCACCTTGCGATGCAGCAGAGCATCATCTTCAGCAAACAGGGCACGGCGCTCTGAATGGCCCACCAGGACATGGGTCACACCGATGGCAGTCAGCATCCCCACTGATGTTTCACCGGTAAAAGCACCTGCTGTCTCGGTATGGCAATTTTGGGCCGCCAGACCGATGCCGACATCCTGGCAGCGGCTGGCAAACGCTGACAGCAGGGTAAAATTCGGCGCCAGGATAATGGCAGCGTCTCCTTCACCACAACCCCCGATCAAGGGCAGAAACTCATCAAGAAAAGACTGCCCTTCGACAAGGGTCTTATGCATCTTCCAGTTGCCGGCAATAATTTTTGGTTCACCAGTCATAGATTTGCCATCCTGCCCACTACGTTTCGCCCCTTGCGGTGACCACCCCTAATGTACGACTTGTTTGGCAAGAATCAGGAGCCACAGGACTGCTCCAAAGCGGCAATTGCCGGCAGTTTTTTCCCCTCCAGCAGTTCCAAAAACGCACCGCCGCCGGTGGAAATATAGGAAATCCGATCAACCTCACCGGCTTTATGTACCGCCACATCCGTATCGCCGCCGCCGACAATGGTCAAGGCATAGGTATTGGCGACGTTATGTACCATCGCCAGGGTTCCACGACTGAAGGCATCCAGCTCAAAAGCACCCATGGGGCCATTCCAGATAATCGTCTTGGCATCCTGGATAACCTCGTTGAACAGGGTGGTGGTTGCCGGTCCGATGTCCAGTCCCATCCATTTTTTCGGGATCTCCTGCACCGGCAGAACCCGGGTATCGGCATCAGGCGCCATCCGGTCGCCGGCAACACAATCCACCGGCAGGTAGAACCGCACCCCCTTGGCAATCGCTTTTTTAAAAATCTCGCGGGCCTGATCAACCATGTCGGCCTCGACCAATGATTCACCCAGACCAAAGCCCATGGACTTCAGAAAGGTGAAGGCCATGGCACCACCGACAATCACTTTATCCACCCGGTTGATGAGGTTTTCCAGGGCGCCCAGCTTACTGGAGACCTTGGCGCCGCCAATGATTGCCACCACCGGCCGCATGGGGTTTTCCAACGCCCGATGAAAATAGTTAAGCTCCTCCTTCATGAGAAAGCCGGCATAACAACGAGGGACATGGGCGACAATGCCGACCACCGACGCATGGGAACGGTGCGCGGTGGCAAAAGCATCGTTCACATAGATATCAATCCCCCTGGCAAGTGCTTTGGCAAAATCCGGATCATTACTCGACTCTCCCGGATAAAAGCGCAGGTTCTCCAGCAGGATAACCGTGCCGGGGAGTGCTTCCGCCAATGTCTGTGCCACAATAGATCCAACACAGTCCGACAGAAAAACAACATCTTTTTTCAGCAGTCGGCCAAGCCGTTTGGCAACCGGAGCCAGAGAAAATTTCGGCACCACCGTCCCTTTCGGCCGGCCCATATGGGAAGCAAGAACCACCACCATCCCCTCATCGAGAAGCTTATTGATCGTCGGCAGAACCCGGCGAATGCGAGTATCGTCGGTTATATTACCGCTATCATCCAGGGGGACGTTGAAGTCAACTCTGACAAACGCTTTTTTTCCCCTCACTGAACCATTTTCCAACTGATCAATATACTGTACCATGGTTGAGTTCTCCTCCAACAACGCTATCATGCCCATGCTGCCGGCCGCTGTTTCTCTGGTTGCCGTTTCAGGCCTTTTCTCCTGCTCTGCTGTTCAATCTTACATCAGGTCGGCCAGTTTGGCCACATAGGCGGTCAAATCATTGAGCCGACAGGCGTAACCCCATTCATTGTCATACCAACTCATCACCTTCAGCAACGTCCCGTCCATAACATTAGTCAATTCAGCATCAACGATGGATGAATGGGGATTATGGTTGTAATCGACGGAAACCAGGGGCTCATCAGAAACCATCAGAATCCCTTTCAGCTCCTTGTCAGCCGCCTGGCGGAAACAGTCATTGACTACATCAGCCGACGTCTCCTTCTCCACTTCCACCACCAAGTCAACAAGGGAAACATTTGGGGTCGGCACCCTGATCGCCAGACCATCAAGTTTCCCTTTCAGCTGGGGAAGAACCAAACCGACCGCGGCCGCCGCGCCAGTGGTGGTGGGAATCATCGACATGGCTGCGGCCCGCGCCCGGCGCAGATCCTTATGTCGGGAATCGAGAATCTGCTGATCTCGGGTATAGGAGTGTACGGTGGTCATCATCCCCCGCTTAATACCGAAATTTTCCAACAGCACTTTGGCAACCGGAGCCAGGCAGTTGGTGGTACAGGAAGCATTGGAAATAACAAAATCGCGATCAACCGTAAAATCATCCTGGTTGACCCCCATAACAATGGTGGCATCAGCTTTCTTCACCGGTGCCGAAACCACTACTCGCTGAACCCCGGCATCAAGGAAAACCGCCGCCTTATCCCGGTCCCGGTAAAGCCCGGAACACTCCATAACGATATCAACCCCCAGGTCCTGCCAGGGAACGCTTTTGGGATCTTTGCCGGCAATCAGCTGAATCTGCTTGCCATTCATGGTCAGCGATTTATCCCCTGGAATGATTTCCGCATCGAGGGTTCCGGAAACAGAATCATATTTCAGCAAATGAGCCATGGTTTTCGCATCATCGATAGTACTGACAATAGCTCGAAAATCAAAACGATCATCATTTACAGCGGCTCTCAGGCAATCTCTGCCAATCCGCCCAAACCCGTTTACTGCCACGCGTACTGCTGCCATGTTTCCCTCCCTTTATGCAATGAGTGCGTTGAACACACCTATTATAATTTTTTTCACAGACGCCTAAAGTATACCCAAAAAAAACCCAGAGTCAACATTTTATCCACTGCATAGAGGATATTTTCGACTCTGGGTCAGGAAAACTGAACAACAAATCACCGTCGAGGTGATAATTCAACCAGCACCATAACTGTGCAACCCTGAAAGGAGCAAATTAACGCCAAGATAGGTAAACAATACCGCGACAAAACCAACGATGGACAACATTGCAGCCTTGACTCCACGCCATCCGCGGGTAAACCGGGCATGGAGAAAAGCGGCATAGATAAACCACGTAATCAGGGACCAGGTCTCCTTGGGATCCCAACTCCAATAGGTTCCCCAGGCATAGTTGGCCCAGGCGGCCCCGGTGACAATCCCGATGGTCAGCAGGGGAAAACCGATGGCAATCGTCTTGTAGACCAGATCATCAAGAATCAGCGATGAAGGGAAACTGGCCAGCAACCCAGTTTTTCCAGCACCCTCTTCATGACGCTTTTTCATGATGTAGGTAATGCTCACCCCGCAGGAGACGGCAAAAGCTGCGTAACCGAGGAAGCAGGTCACCACGTGGGAGATCAGCCAGTTGCTCTGCAGTGCCGGCACCAGCGGCTGGATGGTTTCATTTACGTTTGGGGAGATGGATGCATAGGCCATCCCCATGGCGGCAAAGGGGGTCACAAAGGCTCCCAGCAGGTAGAGATGATATTTATATTCGATCACCAGATAGATAAGAATAATCGTCCAGGAAAAGAAAACCAGCGATTCATAGAGGTTGGACATGGGCGCATGACCGATCCCCAGCTGGTAGGACTCATACCAGCGCAGACCAAGGGCAAACGTCTGCACCAGCCAACCGCCCAGGGTAATCGCCGTGGCCGCCCGTCTCACCCATGGATTTCTGAATGCCAGGTAACCGATATAGACCACCATGCCGGCCAGATAGATAAAGGTCACGATCGTAAAAATATAGGTATTCATTTTTTCCCCTTCAACTGCTGCTCAAGCTCACTGGTGAGCCGGTTAAACTCCGCATCAAAACCCGGCTGGTTTTTGTTGGCGCTGCCGCCAACCGCCAGCTGATAGCGACCCGGCTTTTCAGGATCGGGACGCAGGCGCACCCAGAGTCGCCGGTGAGCCATAAAAAAAGCGATGAACAAACCGCCGATCATCATGGAACATCCCAACCAGACAACCCAGACTCCCGGATCCTTGGCCACCTGCAGGCCGGTATAATTGCGCTGGTTCACCTCCTGCACGACAAATGAACGTTCGCTTTTACGGTTCTGCTTATCAAAACCGGGAAACTTCTTAAAAACCCAGAACTGGATCATCTTGCCGTCGGCTGTGGGCATCACCAGCCGAACCGAAGGCCCGAGATTCATGTAGTTGGGTTCATACTGGGCCGCCTGCACCCAGCCGTCGCCAGTGGGCAGTTGTACCCTACTCCCCAGGGCAACGGTCAACGGGTAGGTCTTGCCGGTCTGGTCGTCATGCATCTCCAGTTTCACTGCCCCGCCGGCAGAGCCATAACTGGACTGATAAAAGGTATAACCGCCATAACTGAGGGGATGGTTCACCTCAATGCGCTTGGCAAGCTTTTCTTCGCCATTTTCATAGATCACCAGGTCACTGGTGTACTCCTTGGGGGCGCCGCTGTCATACAACTCAACTGTAAAAGAGCGGCACTCCACCGCAAAATCAAGCTCCACCGGCGTCTTATCATCATTCCAGGTATAGACAATCGACGTTTTATCGCCTTCGGGTATATTGACAAAAGCTTTCAGGCCGAAAACCGAGCCGATGATCCCGCCGATAAAGATAATGATGATGCTCACATGAACCAGATAGACTCCCATCCGGGACCAAAGGCTCCGCTGGGCAAAAAAGTGCAGTTCTTCACCATGCTCTCCGGCTACGGTGGTCCGCTGCCAGTTTCCCGCCCAGAAGGAATGCAGGCTGGCAGCCACCGATTCCCCCACCGTTTCCAGGGAATTTTTACCGCCGAGCCCGGTCCGCCAGTCATTACCCACGGTAGCCAGAAAGCTATCGGACAACTGGGTAACCGGGCTTTTGAAAAATTTCCAGGTTCGGGGGAAATTTTTCAGCGAACAGGCAACCAGGTTGATGGTAAACAACAGCAGGATGCCGGTAAACCACCAGGAATGGTACATGTCGAGAAAACCCACCATCTTCAAGATGCCGTAGGTGGACTCCTCATACATCCGCAGATACTGCTCCTGGAACTGGTTCTGGGGAATAACCGTACCGATAATTGACACCAGCGCCAGGGTAATGAGCAGAAAGATCGTCAGTTTCAGGGAACAAAAGAAGGCAGTAACAGCGGAGGTACCGGCTTTTTGTTTATTCTTCACTTTCCACACCTTTTTAATCATGTTTGTTATCCCCCTACCATTTGCCCCTTTCCCTTGTCAAGGAAAAAGGGGGAGTTGGCAACGGTGGCATAGCAATATAAAATATACCAAAAAAAGGACGCCTGAAAAGGCGTCCTTTCTGGAAAGATCTGAAACAGGCACTGCTATTTTTTGTGGCAGCCGGTACAAGGCGTCGGACCCGTCTTCTCGCCGGCTTTTTTCATATCCCGATGGCAACCGCAGCAGGTCTGGTGGGCAGCTTCCTTGATATCCAGCTTTTTGCCGTCTTTGGCATCCTTATGGCAGGCAGTACACTTCTGGATGGCGCCCTCACCTTTGTAAGTGTGGTGGCACTTAGTGCAATCATAGGCGGCATGTTTGGCATGCTCAAAGGGAACCGGTGGTTTTTTCATCGTATCCGCTTTGATCACCAGAACATCGGTCGGTGCTTTACAGTCAGCGGCAACGGCAAAACCAGCCACCATCAGAAACGCAACAGCAATCACTAACGCTACAACCTTTTTCATCTCTACACCTCCTTAAATCAAGTTAAAAACCCGATGGTAAACCTGCACTCATATAGTAAAAAAGCATTTTCTTGTCAAGCGCAATATCTAACAAGATCGCGATTTCAATCGATCCATGCCCCTCATCACCTTAGACGGCGGCAGGCGACAAACAGTTTACCCTCAACCGAAAAAAAATATCTTCACCCTTGTGACGGCATGGGGCGCTGCAAGGATTCAGGTTTTAAGCGCCTGCCAGCCTCACCACCTCATTAACCAGCTTTTCAATCCCCACGGCCACCTCCTTGATCCCGGGACCAAGCATGTATGCCGGCGTGGTGACGATCTTATGCAGCCTATCAACATGGATCATGTCCACCGAACAAATCTGATGTTTCCCCCCCATGGCTTCAATGGCCGCTGCGGTGCCCATATCGGAGCCAATGGTCACCTCCGGCTGTTGGTCGGCAAGCGCTTTGGTCAGGGTAGCCGGGGCAATGCAGATGGCCCCTATCGGCTTGCCGGCAGCAAGCATTTCCCGGAGCAAACGCTCAACCTCCGGGTGCACCGTGGCATTCGCCCCCTGTAAGGCAAAATCACTTAAATTTTTGGCCGCCCCGAATCCGCCAGGCATAATCAACCCGTCAAGATCACCGGCACCTATATTCTTGATATCGCGAATATTCCCACGGGCAATCCGTGCCGATTCCACCAGGACATTACGGCTTTCGCCGGTCACCGCACCGGTCTGATGATTGACCACTTCCCGCTGGTCCATATTCGGAGCCAGGCACTGGACAGCAACCCCGGCCCGGTCGAGAGCCAGCAGGGTCAGTACTGCTTCGTGAATTTCACTACCGTCATAAACGCCACAACCGGAAAGCAGAACGCCAATGTTTGTCATCTGTTCCTCCTTTGACCAACTCACCTGCAAAAGATTTAGGGTTCAATCACCTACCAGCTGTTTGACTGCGTCGCGGTGCTCCGCCGTATCGGTCAACAAAGCCAATTGGGAGGAAAGGTAGTCAAGGTGGCTGCGCAGATCGCACTTTTCCCCCTGGGCCACCGCCCGTTTGATGGCCCTGATCGAGCTCAGCGGCCATTGGGCAATGTCACGGGCATAGCTTGTTGCCACCGCCATCAGCTGGTCAGGGGGAACCACCCGGTCCACCAACCCGAGGGACAACGCCTCCTCCATCCTGACCACCCTGCCGGTCAGCAGGATATCAAGGGCTTTACCGCGACCAACCAGCCGGGGCAGAAAATATGCCCCGCCGTTACCAGGCGCCAGCCCGATTCTGACAAACGTCGAACAAAAGGTTGCCTGGTCGCTGGCAAAACGAAAATCACACGCCAAAGCAAGGTCAAAACCGCCGCCGTAGGCCGGCCCGTCAATCACCGCCAGCACCGGCTTGTCGACCTCAGCCAACCCCTGAGGCACCCGCTGCACATGATCCCACAAATAGTTTTTCATCTCCCATAAACGGAGATCTCCAGCAGCCATATCCTTGACATTGCCGCCAGCTGAAAAGGCATTGCCTTCACCGGTCAGGAGGATTACTTTTATCTGGGGATCAGCTGTTGCCAACCGCAATGCCCGGCAGATACTGTCCAGCATCGGCAGCGTAAAGGCATTTTTCATCTCAGGCCTGTTCAGCGAAAGAACCGCCAGCGGGCCGTCGGTCCGGTAAAGGAGATCGGTAAATTCCATGGTCACATCCTCGTTATAATTTCGCCATTTTTTCGCAAGCATCACTCCTGCACCAGGGAAAACGGCCGGGTTTCCGCCAGGGTCAGGGTTTTTCAGCCAGATAGACGGTAACGATGCCAAAGGTGAGGGAATGATAGCGGCACCGGCTGAAACCGGCCTCTTTCAGCATCAGCGAGAACTCATTCCGACCAGGAAAATTGACCACTGATTCAGGAAGATACTGGTAAGCGCTTTTGCGGGCGAACAGACCACCGATCAACGGCAACACTTTGAGGAAGTACCATTGGTACAACCTGTTGAGCACTGCCTGCTCAGGCATGGAAAATTCCAGCACCACAACCATCGTTCCGGACTTCAGAACCCGGTAAAACTCCATGAGGGCTTTATGCCGATCAATCACGTTCCTGATGCCAAAGGCAATACTCAGGGCATCAAAGGAGTTATCAGGAAAAGGCAGATCTTCAGCAGAAGCGGCCAACAGCGTTATCCGGTCACCCATGGCCAGCCGTTCAACCTTCTGCTGACCCAGCACCAGCATCTGCTCACTGAAATCCAAACCAACAACCTCAGCTCCGGGATTTGCCTGCTGGATAGCAAGGCTTAAATCCGCCGTCCCGCAAGCTACATCCAGCACCCGGGGACAGTTCAAGTGTGCCAGCCGTCGGCCGACAAACCGCCGCCACTGCTGGTCTATCCCCAGACTGAGGAGGCGGTTTAAAAAATCATAGCGGGGGGCAATGGCGGTGAACATCTCCTGGACAGCCTGTGCCTGCTGCTGCTGCCGACCATCAGACATCATCGTCTCCCGAATCCTGCTCATCACCGGCAACAACATCAATAATCCGCGGCTGGTCGTCAGCAGCAGAAGGTGCTTCTGTCGGTTGTTCATCCGGTTCTGACTGCGGTTCCGAAGAACTGCCTTCGGCCAGGGTAGCCACAGCCACCAGTTTTTCCTGGCTGGGATCAATGCGGAACAGCGTCACCCCCTGGGTGTTGCGGCCAATAACTGAAATCTCCGCCACCCGGGTGCGGGTAATCTTGCCGGCGTCGGTGATCATCATGATTTGATCAGCATCCACCACTTTCATAACACCCACCACCTTGCCATTGCGCTCAGTGGTTTTGATGGTGATCACCCCCTTGCCGCCCCGGGAGCGGAGGGGATAGTCTTCAATACTGGTCCGTTTGCCAAAACCATTTTCGGTCACGGTCAGCACGCTGCCGCCGTTATGACCAAACACTTCCATGGAAACGACAAAATCATCTTCATTCATGCGGCAGCCAATCACCCCGCGGGCCAGGCGGCCCATGCTGCGCACCTGGGAAGCGGCAAATCGGATCGCCTGGCCGTGGTTCGTACCGACGAAAATCTCTTCATCGGCCTTGCAGACCTTGGCGGCAATCATTGAGTCACCTTCCTCCAGGGTAATACAGCGGATACCGTTGCTGCGGATATGGTCCAAGGCGCTCATTTCCAGCTTTTTCACATAACCGCTCCGGGTGGCCATCATGACATGGCAGTCTTCCTGGAATTCCCGCGTTGAAAGGACGGTGGTAACCTGCTCTTCCTTCTCCAGTTTCAGCAGATTGACCAGCGCCTTGCCCCGGGCCGCCGGGCCGCTTTCCGGAATTTCATAGGTTTTCAGCCTGAATGCCCGCCCCTGATTGGTAAAAAAGAGCATCTGATCATGGGTTGAAGAAACAAACATCTGGTTGACAAAGTCACCCTCCTTGGTCTCCATCCCGAGGCGTCCACCAGCCCCCCGATGATAACTGCGGTAGATGGAAATGGGGGTTCGCTTAACATAGCCATGACGGGAAATGGTAATCACCATATCCTCTTCAACAATCAGATCTTCCACATTCAGGTCACCAATCTGATCAACAATCTCACTGCGGCGTTCATCACCATAGGATTTTCTGATTTCCAGCAGCTCATCAACAATAATATCCAGTACCAGCTGCTCACTGGCAAGAATCGCTTCCAAGCGTTCAATGAGAGCCACGGTTTCGGCGTATTCATCGAGAATTTTCTGCCGTTCCAGCCCCGTAAGACGCTGCAGTTTCATGTCAAGAATCGCCTGGGCCTGGCGGCTGGAAAACTGGAATTGCTCAATCAATTGCTCACGGGCCTCGACGGGAGCTTTTGCTTTGCGGATCAGGGCAATAATCTCGTCCAGATGTTCAAGGGCGATCTTCAGGCCGGCGAGAATATGCTGCCGTTCCTGGGCTTTTTTGAGTTCAAAACTGGTCCGCCGCCGAATGACCTCCTTCCGGTGATCAACAAAGTGAGCCAGCATGGTTTTCAAGGTCAGGGTTATCGGCTGTCGATTAACAATCGCCAGCAGGATGATGCCAAAAGAAACCTGCATCTGGGTATGCTTATACAGCTGATTGAGGACAACCTGAGCCTGGGCATCGCGTTTCAGCTCAAAGACCACCCGCATTCCCTGGCGATCTGACTCGTCGCGGATATCACTGATCCCCTCGAACTTTTTCTGGCGGATCAACTGGGCCACTTTTTCCAGCAGACGGGCCTTGTTCACCTGGTAGGGAATCTCGGTGACAATAATGCTTTCCCGATTGTTTTTCTTCTGGGTCTCCACATGCGCCCGGGCCCGGAGGCGAATAATTCCTCGACCGGTTTTATAGGCCGAAATAATTCCTTCCCGACCATTGATGGTTCCACCAGTGGGGAAATCGGGTCCAGGAATATGGACCATCAACTGATCCACGGTCATCCCCGGGTTGCGGATGAAAGCCACCAGGCCGTCAACCACTTCACGGAGGTTATGGGGCGGGATGTTGGTTGCCATACCCACCGCAATCCCTGATGAACCGTTGATCATCAGATTGGGAAAACGGGCTGGCAGCACCACCGGTTCCCTTAATGACTCGTCATAGTTGGCAACAAAATCGACCGTATCTTTATCAATGTCAGCGAGGATCTCTGAGGACAGCTTTGCCATCCGCACCTCGGTATAACGCATGGCTGCCGGCGCGTCGCCATCAACAGAACCAAAGTTACCCTGGCCATCCACCAGGGGATAACGGAGGGAAAAATCCTGCGCCAGGCGAACGATGGTATCATAGACTGCTGTATCACCATGGGGATGATATTTACCGATTACATCACCAACCACCCTGGCAGACTTTTTATAGGATTTATTCCAGGCATTGCCAAGATCATGCATGGCGAACAGGACCCGACGATGAACCGGTTTAAGTCCATCTCTCACATCAGGCAGCGCCCGACCGATGATGACACTCATGGCATAATCGAGGTACGATTTTTTCATCTCGTCCTCGATATTGATCGGTACCGGCAGCTGCCGGAAAAACTCCATCTGCTCCATAATGATTCTATCCTCAGCCGGCCGCCGGGCGGGGAAACTGTCTCGCCACGTTCAGCCTGCAGTTAAAATTATTTCTCCCGTGTCGAGACACCATACCAACACGTCCCGGTTAAACCCGGGAAATGGACTCTTAGTCCTTCAACCCCAGGACATCCTGCATATCATAAAGCCCCGGCGCCTGACTGCTTACCCACAGAGCCGCCCTTACGGCACCACGGGCAAAGGTATCCCGTGAATGAGCCCGATGAACAATTTCCAGCCGTTCACCCAAACCACCAAAAAGCACCAGGTGATCGCCGACAATATCCCCGGCTCTAAGCGTCTGCATACCGATCTCTTCCCTGGTGCGCTCGCCGGTAAATCCCAGGCGCTCATACACCGCCACTTTTTCAATATCACGTCCTAATGATTCAGCAACAATTTCTCCCAACCGCACGGCCGTCCCACTGGGAGCATCCTTTTTCAACCGGTGGTGGGCCTCAAGAATTTCCACATCGAAATCATCCCCAAGAATGCGGGCTACGTCGGCAACCACCTTAAAGAGGACATTAACCCCAACGCTCATATTGGGAGCCACAACCAGGGGAACCTGCCGGGCAAACGCCGCAATCTGCTGCCGTTCGGCTGCTGTGATGCCGGTGGTCCCGATAACCATCGGCACCCCATAGCCGGCGGCCAGCTCCAGGTGAGCCAAGGTAGCCTCGGGAGAGGTAAATTCGATCAGCACGTCAGCATCGGCAAACGGCAGTTTTTCCACCTCCCCGACAATTGCTACTCCCAATGCGCCAACCCCCGCCACCTCCCCGGCATCACGACCGACAAGGGGGTTGCCGGCAAATTCCAATGCCCCGGCAAGGGTTGCCTGCTCATGTTCGTCTATCACTGAAATAATCCGACGGCCCATGCGGCCCGTCGCTCCGGAAACCATAATCTTTGTCATTCCATCTCCTTTATCGGGAAAACGGCAAAGCCGCTGCAAACTTCTGAAAAACCCAATAGTTATAACGAAAAAAGCACCTTTTAGTCAATCAAAAAAGGGGGACAACGCCAACCGCCGGCAACTTCTTTTCCCATTGACAGACAGATTCCCGCACCGTATGATAACTGGATTATCATGGATCAGCAGCCAAGGAGCAACCCATGCTGGAAACCAGACATCTGCAAGTTTTTCTGGCAATCTGCAAACTGCATAGTTTCAGCCGGGCGGCAGAAGAGGTGAACCTGACCCAGCCAACGGTGAGCGGCCATATCCGAACCCTGGAAACCCTGCTTGGCACCCAGCTTTTCAACCGGGCAGGCCGGGAGATCACCCCCACCAAGGCCGGGAAACTGCTCCTTCCCTACGCCCGTAAAATACTCAATCTGCAGGAACAGGCAGAATGGGAAATGGAACTGTATGTCGGCAAGAAAAAAGGAACCCTGGAAATTGGCGGCAGCAACATCCCCGGAGAGTACATTCTGCCGCTGGCCATCGGCATCTTCAAGCATGATCGACCGATCATTCGGATCACTCTGAAAATCGGCAGTACAGCGGAAATCATTGAGGCAGTTGGCGACGGCCGGCTGGAACTTGGCATGGTTGGCGCCGTTCTGGATCAGCCAGACATTATCTACCAGCCATGCCTTGTTGACGAACTGGTACTGGTGGCGCCCCCCGACAGCCCACTAACCAGCGATCAACAACTGGATGTCAGCCAGTTGACCAAGTATCCTTTCGTCATGCGTGAACCGGGTTCCGGCACCAGGGATACTATTGAAGAAGCGCTGCTCCGCGCTGCCGGTCCTCAGTACAGTGACTTGCCGGTTATCGCGGAAATGGGCAGCACCGAAGCTATCCGGCAGGCAGTAAAAGCCGGGGTGGGATATTCGATCATTTCCAGACGGGCCGTCAGCGACGATATCGCCCAGGGACTCATCCAGGCACCTGAACTGACCGGCATTAATCTCAAACGGCAGTTCTACCTGATTTTCTATACACTCTCACCCTTGGCTGCCGATTTTCATCAATTCCTCAAACGGCATTTCATCCCCCCGGTCGGTTCTGATCAATAAAAGGAGTGGCAGATCTCGCACATCGAGCTATCAGTACAACACTTCCGGCAACCCCAACATATCCAGCATATCATACACCCCGGGGGGCCGGTTGATAATCCAGCGGAGGGCCTTAACCGCTCCCCGGGCATAGCTTTCAAGGGAATGGGCCCGATGGGCGATTTCAAGCCGCTCACCAAGACCGGCAAACATGATGGAGTGCTCACTGAAGATATCACCGCCACGAATACACTGGATACCAATTTCCTGTTCCTGCCGCCCGCCGATCATCCCCCAGCGGCTATGGCGGACAGCCTCGGGAAATGGCCAATGCCGTTTTTCAGCAACGATCTGGGCTAATTTCAGGGCGGTGTCGCTGGGGGCATTCCGTTTCCCTCGATGGTGTCCCTCGCTAATCTCCACATCCACATTGTAATCGGCCAACACCAACGTCGCATTGCCAACCATGCGAAACATAACATTCATCATCAGGCTCATGTTGGGACTGACCAAGCATGGAACCCCCGCCAGCACATCAGCCAGTTCATCAAGCTGGGCCGTGCTGAAGCCGGTGGTTCCCATGACCATGGGGATCCTCCTTTCCCCGGCAAAACGGGCATAATCCATGGCCGCCTCGGGAACCGAAAAATCGAGAATAACATCAATGGTCCCCGGAACAGACTGGGTAAAAGATTCAGCCACAGAAACACCGGCCAACGACTGCTGACTATCCTCATCACCTGCACCTTCCCGCAACCGATGAGAAACAGCCAAGACCAGCTCAAAGTCAGGCTGGGTTTTTAAATGCTGGCGCATCACCGAACCCATCCGGCCCAAAGCACCGGTTATCGCAACCTTAATCATGAAAAAAAACCTTCCTTTTTATTCTGCCAACAACCTCACAGGGTCATCGTCCCCCGGAAGGAGCTGATATTTTTTATCAAGCGTTCCAGGGGACAGCAGACGACACGTATTCAACCTTGATTTCCCCTAGAGTAAAGCAGCTACAGTCACATGATTAAGAAACTTCCGGTTTCGGTTCCCGGGCCAGAAGTTCGGCAACCGCCGCCTGCGGGTCTTTCTGCTCATAGAGGATATTATACATCTGCTCGATGATCGGCACCTCAACGCCATGTTTTGCCGCTAGCTGATAGGCCGAAAGCGTTGTTTTCACCCCCTCGGCAACCATCTTCATGCCCGCCAGAATTTCATCCAGGGTTTTTCCCTGCCCCAAAGCCATGCCTACCGAACGATTGCGGGAAAGATCTCCGGTACAGGTAAGCACCAGATCCCCCATGCCGGCCAGACCGGCAAACGTTGTCGCCTCAGCTCCCAGCGCCATCCCCAGGCGGGTCATTTCCGCCAATCCGCGGGTTATCAAAGCCGCCCGGGTATTATAACCAAAGCCCAGGCCATCCGATACCCCGGCAGCCAAAGCCATGACATTTTTCAGGGCGCCGCACAACTCCACGCCGAGAACATCGTTGTTGCTGTAGACACGAAAAGTTGCGGTAGAAAATGCCTGCTGCACCCCAACGGCCACCTCGTGATCGGCAGCAGCGGCAACAACCGCAGTCGGCATGCCCGCAGCCACCTCTTTGGCAAAGGACGGACCTGAAAGTACGGCCAGGTGACTGTGGCAGGCAGCCGGCAGTACTTCCCGCAAAACCTGTGACATGGTCAGCAACGTATTGTTTTCAATCCCTTTGGCAGCCGAAACGATAATAGTATCAGAAGGGATACCACCACGGATCTGCTGCACCACTGAGCGCATCACCTGTGATGGTGAAACCAACAACAGGAGATCCTTATCCACCACCACAGCCCTAAGATCAGTGGTAAATTCCAAGGTCGGCGACAAAAAAAACCCCGGCAGAAAAAGATCGTTCTCCCCGGTTGTCCGCATACGCTCAACCAGATCCGGCTCATACGCCCAGAGGGTAACCGCATGGACCCCCTGGCTGGCAAGCAGATTGGCCAGCGCGGTTCCCCAACTACCAGCCCCGATCACGCCAATATTCATCATTCATTCCTCCGACACCGTCTGTTCACCGTTCGTTGAAATGTGCTCTCATCCGAAAGCTTTCCAGCTTGGCAGCCACACATAATGCTCTTAACCATACGAAACAGGATCAGGGTCCGCAGAATGCGCGGCACCTGACACCCATTGTAGCGGGTTCTCGGCAGGCACTCTGGAACCGACCGGACATGGCCGCCAAAAGGAACCCCTGAATGACCATAGCGGCAGGCAGATGAAAGAAATCGCCGCGCCGGGAAACAATAAATACGGGTATCATGTTTCCCCGCAGATGGCAAGAAAACGGTCGAAAGCAACGCCGCAGAGCCGAAATCAGGACACCAGCCACACTCCTCACTTATTGAACATAAAAAAGCTGCCGCAGCAGCTTTTTTAGAGGGAATCCTTTCAACGTATCCTTGCTCAAAAACAGCCATCTGAGCAGCTGATTTCAGGAAAGCAAACCATATTCCTCCAGAACTGTCCGCAACGTCTTCCGGTTGGCATCACCCAAGGGGCAGAGCGGCAGCCGCAAGCCAGCCTGAACCTTGCCCATCATCACCAGGGACTCTTTGACCGGCACGGGATTGGTTTCAATGAACATGGTTTTGATCAGTTTCTGCAGTCGATAGTGGAGGTCACGGGCGGCAACGATATCACCACCGACAAAGCTATCATACAATGATGCCATGAGGTCGGGAACAATATTAGCGGTTACGGAGATCACCCCCTTGCCACCGACGCACAGGAGTGGGAAAAAGGTCCCATCATCACCGGAAATAAGGAAAAAGTCAGGGCCGCAGGAAGCGATGATGTCGCTGGCTCGACTCATACAGCCGGTGGCTTCTTTGATACCGACAATATGGGGAATCTTCGCCAGGCGGGCCACCGTTTCCGGCAGCATATCGGTGCTCGTTCGGCTGGGAACATTATAGAGAACCATGGGAATCTCCACCTTGCTGGCAACGGTGGAAAAATGCTGATAAAGACCTTCCTGGGTCGGCTTATTGTAGTAGGGGGTGATCAACAGTGCCCCGTCAGCCCCGGCATCCTTCGCATGACGGGTTAAACGAACAGCCTCACTGGTGTTGTTGGAACCGGCTCCGGCAATAACCGGCACCCGACCGTTAACCGCCTCGACCACCAGCTCCACCACCATGTCATGTTCGGCATGGGAAAGGGTGGCTGACTCGCCGGTGGTTCCACAGGGAACAATGGCATCCGTCCCATGCTGCAGATGAAATTCCACCAGTCCCCTGAGGGCCTCCTTATCAACCGTCCCATCAACAAACGGGGTCACAATAGCAACCATCGAACCAGCAAACATAGTCACACCCTCCTCTATCCCTGGCTTTTTACTTTATCAGGAAACTTTCAATGCCAGCGTTGGCAATCGACTCTCGGGGATCACACCCCGCCACCTAGGTGAGCCGCCATTATTTTTCTTGCATGTTGATAGCGGCACCGGCTCTTTGCCGAAAGCAATACCGGACAAGCGCTAACCTATTGTAAAAACTCCCTGATTATCGATCCTTCATATACTATTTTAGCATCCCCTTCAAGAAAAACTTCTGTGAAGCCGGCACGTTCCCGCTGATAATAGACGGTCAGCACCTCTCCGGACCGGGTGACAACCCGGGTTGGTGGAACAACCAGCCCGCGGGCACTGGCAGCAAGGGAGGCAGCAACCGACCCAGTGCCGCAGGCCAAGGTTTCATCCTCAACCCCCCGTTCATAGGTTCGAATGCTCAGTTCATGGGGAGTGACAACCGAGATGAAGTTGACGTTGGTACCGGCCGGCTGAAACTCATCATGGAAACGAATCCGGCGGCCCTTTTCCCTGACCTCACAGAGAGACAGGTCATCCACCGGTATTACCACGTGGGGAACACCGGTATTAATAAAATCAACGACAACCTCTTCATCACCAATCAAGAGGCAAATATCCTGGCGAATATCACCCGGCGAAGACAGCTGGAGCTTGACCTGCGACCCATGAATTTCCGCTTTAATAAGACCGGCAAGGGTGCGAAATACCATCCGTTCAGGGGCAATGCCATGGAGAAAAGCAAATCTGGCAGCACAACGGCCGCCATTGCCACACATTTCCGCTTCGGAACCATCAGCGTTATAAAATCGCCAGCTGAAGTCAACCTGGGAGTCGTCTTCCAACAGGATCAGACCATCACTGCCGACACCGGTTTGCCGCTGACAGAGGCGGCGGATCAGCAGGGGACGATCATCTTCAGGGAAAATCTGCGACCGATTATCGACAATAATGAAATCATTGCCACTACCATTCATTTTCCAAAAAGAGAGTACTGCCTCCACTCTTTGCGCTTCCGTAACCACAACAATTTCCTCCTCAGATCACCGAAAAAACTGACATAATCAGCACTGGCATAATCAGGGTAGGTCCAGGCCAGCGCCTGATAACTGCCGTGCTGATAGATAAGGGTCAAATCGGCATAAATGCCTGCACCAAGGTAGGGCCGATGATAGGAACTCTTGGTCGTTGCCAGCACCAGATGCTCAATGGCAAGATAGCCAGGATCGATATTAACCCGGCGCCGGCCCGCGCCATCGGCAAACTCTTTTTCCAGCTCATTCGTCATGTTTTTTATTGCCGGTAGCCGCTGACGATGAAACGGCCCGGCAAACACCACTAAGCGACGCCACAGCGGACTACCCATTTCCCGTTCATAATAGGAACTGAAATCAAAAGGCAGGGGCGCTGTCAGGCAATCCATCGGTCCACAGAGGACCACGAGACGGGAAAGTGCTGCCCGGATCAGTTGCTCATCAGCAGCGAGAACACTGGCCAACAGCAAAACAGGTTCAGGAAGGGTTTTGCTGCTCATACCTGCATCGTGTGGTTGCAACACATAAAGTTCTATACATTCAGGAGTGCCAAACAGTTCAGGCAGTCCACAAACCACCCGCATGATGGTTTGTGACTGCTGCAATACCTGCCCAGCAATGATCTACAAAGACCGACAGCAATCTGTCCTCTGTCAGCCTGCACAACAATATCGCTCGCCGGCTATCATCATCTCACTGGAGAACCTTCTGGAAATAAGCAAAAATTTCCGGTGGGGTTACCTGAGCGGTACCCACTTTGCCGACCACAACGCCGGCGGCCAGATTGGCGACCGCAGCGGCTTCTCCCAGGGTTACTCCGGGAACCAGGGCACCCAAAGTCATCAGCGCAATAACTGTATCACCGGCACCGGTAACATCAAACACTTCCTTGGCCATGGTGGGCAGCCGCAGGACATCCCCATGCTCAGGAAAGACAGCCATACCTTCCTCGCCACGGGTAATAATGACCGACCTGCTGTGAAATCGCTGTTTAATAAACATCCCCGCCCTTTCAACCGCCACCGGTGAATCAAGGGCAAATCCACAGGCCTGCGAAGCCTCGAAAGTATTGGGGGTAATCAGATCAATATGATGATAGAGGGGGAAGTTTTTCACTTTGGGGTCGACAGCCAGATAAACTCCTGCCTGACGGCAGCCGACAACCAGATCATCAAACAGCAGCGGGTTGATCACTCCCTTGCCATAATCTGAAACAATCACCCCCTCCACCTCAGCAAGCAGTTGTGTTACATGCTTCTGCAGCTGGCCGGCCGTCCCCGAATTCAGGGGATTAAGCGTCTCACGGTCAAAGCGGACCACCTGTTGATGGTGAGCGACCACCCTGGTTTTCACCGATGTCTGCCGCTGATCATCCCTGACAATATATGCCCCGGAGCAGCCAATCCCGGCAAGCAGAGAAAGCAGGAGATCTCCATTGCTGTCTGCGCCCACCACTGAAACAATCTCCGGCTTAGCCCCCATGGCCAACAGATTGCGCACCACATTGGCGGCGCCGCCCGGCAGGCTCTGTTCGCGTTGCACCTGCACCACTGGCACCGGAGCCTCGGGAGAAATACGGCCGACCGTCCCCGTGATAAACTGATCAACCATTACATCACCAATAACCATCACCCGCTTGCCGGCCATACCGGCAACAATATCGCTCAGCCGTTTGCGGGAAAACATTATGCTTGTCATGGCATCAGTCATGGCAACTCCGTTAACGGTAGCCAAATCGCTTGAGAGCGGCGGGATTGCTGGTCCATTTTTTTTCCACCGCAACCCGCAGTTCCAGAAAAACGGGAATCCCCACCAACGATTCAACCTCCCGGCGGGCGGCTGTCCCAATCGCCTTCACCATCTGCCCCTGCCGGCCGACAATAATCCCTTTCTGGGATGAATGCTCAACATAAATCGTCGCACCGATGACCAGGCGGCTTTCCTTATCATGGAAATAATCAATCAGCGCCGTGGCCCCGTAGGGCACTTCCTGACGGGTTAATTGAAAAATTTTCTCCCGGATAATCTCCTGGACCCAGAAGCGTTCGGACATATCGGTATGCACATCGGGAGGAAAAAAGGCCGGCGACTCAGGTAGTTTCTGGACTACCGCCTGCAACACTCCCCCGATGCCGGTTCCCTTCAACGCCGAAATACCCAGCATTGGCACCTGCTTATCAGGAAGATACTCAGCAAGCAATCCATAAAGCGGCAATTCCCTCTGCCGGCGATCAACCAGATCGATTTTATTAAAAACCGGCAAAAAGGAACGCTTCTCACTGACCAGCAAGGCCAGCAGATCTTCCTCTCCCGGTGTCAGTGAGCTGGCATCCGCAGCGAAAAAAAAGAGGCTGACATCAACATCTCTGAGGACTGCCAGGGTACAGTCAACCAGTGCCTGGTTCAAGGCACCACGGGGACGGTGAATCCCTGGAGTATCAATCAGGATCAATTGGGCATCGGTCAGATTTTTGATGCCGACAATACGATTTCTCGTGGTCTGGGGTTTATCGGTAACGATGGCAACTTTCTCACCCAGCACCTGATTGAGAAAGGTTGATTTGCCGACATTAGGCCGACCGAAAATGCCGATATAGCCACATCGAAAAGCGGTCATTGATCACCTAGCGCCGTCATCAGGTACCCATCTCCCAGGAATTGAGATATTTTTCCTGCTCCGGAGTCAGGACATCAATAGTAACTCCCATGGCCTTCAGTTTTAACGCTGCAATCTCCATATCGAGATCGGCCGGCACCGGGTAGACCCGGGTTTCCAGCGCCTTGGCTTGTTTGACCATATACTCAGCTGCCAACGCCTGGTTGGCAAAGCTCATATCCATCACACTGGCCGGATGCCCTTCAGCCGCCGCCAGATTGATGAGCCGCCCTTCGCCAAGCACATTAATCCGCCGGCCATCGTCAAGGGTAAACTCCTCGACAAATTCCCGGATATAGCGTCTGTTCACCGCCATGTCGGCCAGGCACTCAAGATTGATTTCCACATCAAAATGACCAGAATTGGAAACGATGGCTCCATCTTTCATCACGGCAAAATGGTCCCGGTCGATGACATGCATATTACCGGTAACTGTGCAGAAGAAATCCCCCACTGTGGCCGCCTCCACCAGCGGCATCACCCGGAAGCCGTCCATCACCGCCTCAAGCGCCGCCAGGGGATCAACCTCGGTGACCACCACCTTGGCTCCCATACCTTTGGCCCGCATGGCCAAGCCCTTGCCGCACCAGCCATAACCACAGACTACAAAGGTGGTCCCGGCCAACAGCCGGTTGGTGGCCCTGATGATGCCATCAAGGGTACTCTGCCCCGTACCATAGCGGTTGTCAAAGAAATGTTTGGTGCTGGCATCATTGACCGCAATAACGGGAAAACGCAAAACCCCGTCCCGCTCCATGCTTTTCAGCCGGATGACCCCGGTTGTGGTTTCCTCGGTTCCGCCAACCACACCGGCAACCAGCTGCTGCCTTTGGTCGGCACTGAGCTGTTCAGCCCATCTTCTGACCACCGGATTAACCTCAACCATCTTATCCAGCGCAATAAAGTGGAGTGATGAAACCAGGTCTGCACCGTCATCCATGGTAATTGCCGGAAAGTGCTGCAGGGCCGCCCGGATATGCTCGTAGTAGGTATGGTTGTCTTCACCTTTAATGGCATAGACCGGGATAGCATGATCTTCCACCAGTGCAGCGGCCACATCATCCTGGGTGCTCAAAGGATTGGAAGCGCACAACACCACATCAGCACCGCCATCTTTCAGGGTGATCACCAGATTGGCGGTTTCCGTCGTCACATGAAGACAGGCGGAAAGACGAACTCCGGCCAACGGCTGTTCCTTTTTAAACCGTTCCTTGATCAGCTCCAGGACCGGCATATTCTGGGCGGCCCACTCAATCCGCAATCGTCCTTCAGCCGCCAATCCCACGTCTTTAATGTCATAGTTCTGGATATCTGCCATCGGTATCACTGCCTTTCTTTTGTTGTTTTTTCGTCACCCGTAAAAGTTGAAAAAATTGCTGCAGCAGAGTTCGCGACTGATCGGCCAGCACGCCGCTGCAAACGAGAATCTGATGATTAAGTCGCCGGTCATTGGCCAGGGTATAGAGCGACTCAATGGCCCCTGCTTTCGGATCGGCACAGCCATACACCAAGCGCTGCAGCCGGGCCTGCAGCATGGCGCCGGCACACATGATGCAGGGTTCCAAGGTAACATAGAGGCTGACATCCGACAAGCGCCAGTCGCCGACTTTCCCGCTGGCCAACGTCAAGACCTCCATTTCCGCATGGGAGAGAGCAATCCCCTTTTCCTCTTTGCGATTCGCCCCCCGGGCAATAACCCGGCCCCGGTGGACAGCCACTGCGCCAACCGGCGTTTCGCCAGCCACAAAAGCCCGGCGGGCCTCATCGAGAGCCAGCGACATATAAAATCTATCCAGCAAAATCTGATTCATGTAGCAAATCAACTATCCACTGTCAAGCAACACCGACTACAATTGAGCTATTCCTGGAGGATCTGCCGGGGGCGGACGCCAACCTGTTCTCGCCGGTCACACCTCGGTTAGGGGAAAACCCCAAGCTACGCCCTGATGGCGCAAAAAACATGGCCGCTGTTCTCAGCGGCCTGATCACCATGAAGATGGCCGATACAATCTCCCAGACGGCACCAGCCGACACCGGCTTCTTGCCCCCCCCCCCTCAAACCATCAGGCCTTAACCAGATAAACACTGCAGGGGGCATGGTTCAAGACTTCGGAAGAAACACTGCCGAGCAGGGTTCTGGCCACCATCCCTTTGCCGGTACTGCCAATCACAATCACATCAACATCCAAATCCTTGGCCACCTTGACAATGCTGGTTGCCGGATCACCGAACATCACTTTGGTTTCCAGCAGGACATTATTTTCACTGGCCAGCTTTTTGGCAACCAGAAAAATCTGTTCCACAACCTCCTGCCAGCGATCGTCATTTTCGGCAATCACTGGATTGCTGCCAGTTGGCAATTTATCAAAGTAGTCGGTGGCGTAGGCTACCTTGGTAAAGACGGCAACCACTCTATTGGGAAAAGCTCCCTGACCGCAACCGGCCATCCACACCGCTTCATAGACAGCCTTATCTGAAACCGCCGAGCCATCGACCGCCACCAAAATTTTTTTCCGGTAATTCAGCATCTTCAGCACCTCCAGGCGTCATGAACTCTACCACCAACATCCCCGACCGGAGAGATCAGGCCAGGGGAACTATGCTTACGATTCCCGCTCCTGATGATCAGACAACCAGACATAAAGAAAGATTACCATGATGGAGCAAAACCAGCCGACCATCAGACAGAGATAAAATGCCGGATAGCCAAGCACCTGAAAATCTTTATTAAAAATATGAATGATCGGGTAATTAATCATGAAGAAACCGAGGATAAAAAATATTACCCACCACTCCTTCTTATACATAACCCGCTGGACGCTTTTCATTCTTCGACCGTATCAAAGTAGGCAAAGTCATCAGCGCCGTCCACTTCACTGGCCATCACATCATCAAAACGCTGATCCATATTTTTAAAGGCGGTAAATTCATGGAAAAACCGCATTTTGACCGTACCGACCGGTCCATTACGCTGTTTGCCGACAATAATTTCCGCAACGCCCTTGTTCTCGGTATTATCCTTATCATAGACTTCATCGCGATAGACAAAAAGAATAACGTCCGCATCCTGCTCAATCGCCCCGGACTCACGTAAATCGGAAAGCTGCGGTCGCTTATCCTGGCGGCTTTCCAGGCTTCTGTTGAGCTGCGAAAGAGCAATCACCGGCACATCAAGTTCTTTCGCCAGCGCCTTGAGGGAACGGGATATCTCTGAAATTTCCCGCTCACGGCTCTCCGATCCCTTGTGCCCTCGCATGAGCTGCAGGTAGTCAACGATAACCAGCCCCAGATTGTGCTCTGCTTTCAGTCGCCGGGATTTGGCCCTCATCTCCAGAACCGAGATTGCCGGCGAGTCATCAATGAAAATCGGTGCTTCGGACAATGACCCCGCCGCCCTGGTGAGTTTAGGCCAGTCACTACGAGCCAGAAAGCCACTCCTCAGCTTATGGGCATCAACTTCAGCCTCGGAGCAGAGCATCCTGACCACCAATTGTTCTTTCGCCATCTCCAGCGAAAAAACGGCAACCGGCAAACCCGCAATGACGGCAGCATTCTGGGCAATATTGAGGGCAAAGGCCGTTTTGCCCATGCTTGGGCGGCCGGCAATGATAATCAAATCGGAACGCTGGAACCCGGAGGTCAGCTTGTCAAGATCGGTAAATCCCGAAGGTGTGCCGGCAATCAGGTCAGGACTGTCATACAGCCGCTCAATTGCCCTGAAACTGTCCTTAACAATCGCTTCAATGGGGGAAAAAGCGGGGTTAACTTTTTTCTCCGCCACGTTAAAAATAATTGTTTCCGCCTGGTCAACCAGTTCTTCCACATCAGCAACCTCACCATAGCAGGAACCGACTATGGTGGTGGCAGCACCAATCATCTGGCGCAAAATTGATTTTTCCTTGATTATTTTCGCATAGGACAGGATATTGGCCGCCGTCGGAATGCTGTCCACCAGCATAGACAGATAGGTCACACCGCCCACCTGTTCCAGCATCTTTTTAGCCTTCAAGCGCTCGGTAACGGTTACCAGATCTATGGCTTCACCTTTGAGCGACAGATCAATCATCACCTGGTAAATCTTTCGATTGCTCTCCCGATAAAAATCAGCCGGTTCGATGAGATCCATAATTTTGTTGATTGCCAGGTTATCCAGCATGACGCCACCAAGCACCGCCTGCTCAGCCATCATATTCTGGGGCGGAACCCGGGGAGTGAAATCATTTTTTCCAGTATCGTCAACCATCACGCACACATAGATCCATTATCAAAAAAAGCTTGCACAATCCGCCTCACAACAGAAGAACATGCTCAAACCGACAGGCCAGAGCATTTCCGGAAAGGTGAAAAAGGCACTGAAAAGACAGCCGTCGACCAACACAATTCCTGATTGAGAGCGTAACATAACCGGGTGGGGTTGTCAAAAAGATAGGAGGTAAAACAGGCCGGGAAACCTTTGACAGAGGTTTCCCGGCCGACATGGAAAGAATTCCGCACACAATGGCTGCACCCTTGCGGTGCAAGGAGTTATGGCGCGACAATCACCGACACAATGTCAGCCCTGCAACAGCCGGCTCACTCGGCTGGAGTTTCTGCCGCAGGCTCTTCGGCCACTACCGGATCCTGAACCTGCACATCCTCCTCCGACTCACCCACCACGCTAAAGGATATTTCAGCGGCAATCCCCGGCTGCAGGGCAACAATCGCAGTAAAAGTCCCTGCACCCTTTACCGTTTCCGGCAGGTCGATTTTCCGGCGGTCAAGCTCAATGCCCCGGGCCGCCAGTTCATCCGCAACATCCTTGCCGGTCACCGAGCCGAAAAGCTTCCCTTTTTCACCAATTTTACGTTCAAACTTGAGGGACAACGCTTCAAGACGTGCTTTCAGCTCCTCCCCTTTGGCCTGCAACCGGGCCCGTTTCTTATCCAGCACCCGCCGGTGATGCCCCAGATATTTGACATTACCTTCGTTAGCTTCAATCGCCAGGCCGGTGGGGATCAGGTAGTTCCTGCCATAGCCGTTGGCGACCGTTACAATATCTCCAACATTTCCCAGCCGGTCAACCGGCTCCTGCAAAATAACCTTCATCGTTTTATTCCTCCAACTATAAAAAGCTGTACTGTTTTCTCTTCAATCCAGATCACCATCCCATGGTGGGGGTCACTTCACAATCAGCAAACGACCATGACCGGACAAACCGTCTATTGAAAGAGCGACGAATTCTTCAGGCAGCAAGCCTGTAGAGATGCCGCGCTGAGATGAGCCGCCCACCCGACAACCTCTCCTTGCGGGGCAACAACTAGCAATGTCCCTGATCAGAGTCCCGGCGGCGGGCAATTCTGCGAAAATCAACCCATAAGTCAAAAAGACCTGCCATGGCCACCGCAACCAGCAAAAAATGGAACGCAAAGAGCAGAAAATAGATGAAAAACCGCCCCCCGGTGCGCACCTGAAAGGCCTGCAAGCAACAATGGATAATTGCCATTCCCTGGAGAAAATAAAAAAACCCCAGTATAGCTATACCGTTCCAGAGGAAGAAACGCCCGAACTCCGGCACACCAGGAACCAGCAACAGCACCCAGCAGCCGATAAACAGCCAAACCACCTGCTGATAGACAGCAAAATGCTCAAACGTGGACCCGGTTTTCCAACTGCTGGTCGTCTTTCGCCAGCGACTCAGCAAAACCACCGCCGTAACAGTCAATCCGCTGAGCAGAAAATAGGCGCCGAACAGCAAGGATGGAAACAACATCCCGGCCCAATACCCCATTGCCGATGATGAATTCTGCAGAAACAACAGCTGCTCTTCGGCCATGCCCATGTCACGGTAAACACTCTGGACCATCTCCAGGTTCGTCTGGAAGGCCTGCTGCAACAGGACCATGGGAGTCAGAGAGTGCTGGGCAGCATAGAAGGAAACCGCCAGCACCATGACACAGGTACTGCCAGCCGCCGCCAGCACCATGCTGTGCAGCCGGCTGTAGCCTTTCAAGGTTATGTAACTGAGCACCACTGCCGGCAGGCCATATTCAATCAGAAACCCCAGCACGGGAGCGGTACCCTGGAATAAAAGGTACAGCAGGATGGAAGCCAGCAGCACCATCAGAAACGCCAACCACCAATGCCGGCCGAGCGCAGCCACATAGACCACCGGCACCATAGTCAGCAATCCAGGGATAAAACCAAAGAACGGAACCACAACGGCGGCACTGAAGCAGACAACAGCCACCACCACTCCCAGGGCAACAGCCCTGGTGGATAAAGGGTATTCAGATCCCACAGCGTGGCAACATTACACGTTAACCATCTCTTTGCCCGGAACCGCTAAACCGTTGCCTGGGCAAAAGGCAGCAGAGCAATATTCCGCGCCCTCTTAATGGCAATAGTCAGTTCCCGCTGATGGCTGGAACAGGTACCAGAAATCCGCTTGGGAACAATTTTGCCCTTTTCTGAAATATAGTAGCGGAGCAGGCGAACATCCTTGTAATCTATGACAATGGAACTATCAGCGCAAAAACGACAATATTTTCTTCGGCTCACAAAGGTCCGGCGGCGCCGGGGTCGGCCATCTGATTTTTCTCGACGTTGAAAACTCATGGTTGCCTCTCTATCATCTCAACGATAAACGGTCATTATTCGGAAGCAGGTATCTAGTCTTCCTGCTCAGCATCCTCTTCTTCATTCACATCAGCATCAGACTGCGCTGTTTCTTCAGCAGCCGACTCATCAGCTGCACCCTGGGCAGTGGGGCGCCGACCTGTGCTTTCATCAAAGTCATCATCCAGACGAACGGTAATGAACTTGATCACCTCATCCATGATTTTGATGCGCCGCTCCAACTCCCGCAGGCAGTCCACCGTCCCGGAAAAACGCAGCAGAATATAGCGCCCTTCCTCATGCTTTTTTACCCGGTAGGCCAGTTTCTGCACCCCCCAGTCCTCACGGTAGAAAATCCGGGCGCCATACTGCTCGATGATCTCCGCCAGCCGATCCTCAACCTTTTTGACTCCTTCTTCATCCAAAGCTCCCGGATGAATATAGAGGAGTTCATACTTTCTCACTTCCTGAACCATTGTTTTCCTCCTTATGAGTTTGAGTAGCCCCGCATGGGGCAAGGGGAAGTAAAGCGTGGTTAGATACACCACTCCGATAAAAAAATCAAGGATTATTCAGGCGATGGTGGTGGACTTTCCGGTCCGGCGACAGAAATCGCAGCCGGCCTACAACGGCTGGCAAAAAAACTGAAAAGCCAGTCTTGCCCGACCGATCACAGCAGCAGCCTGACCAGCACAGTGAACGACAGATTACAGGCGCTCCAGAACATACGCCCTGGTTCCCAGACCAATGGTTTCGGCATACTGGAGTTGAGCCTGCCAGTCCACCTCGGGATAAAGAACCTTGAACTTGTCAGTTCCAGCAGCGGTGTGCTCACCCAAGGCAGACCCCTGCATCCCGGGGGCTTCGTTCACCAGATCAGCACACGCCTGATCCAACGCCACCGGATCGCGTGATGCCAGAATACCGATATCTGGCACAATGGGTTGATCATTATGAGCATAACAGTCGCAAGCTGGGCTTACCTGGATGACAAAATTGAGAAACAGCACCTTGTCCCGCTTGCCTTCACAGGCAGCATAGGCATATTCGACCATTTTTTCCTGGAATACCGGAATGGTCTCATTCCATCGGATAGCAATCGCCTGCTGCGGACAAACGACAATACATTCCCCACAACCGATACAGCGAGCAGGGTCGATCCCGGCCTTGTCATCACTGAGGCTGATGGCCGCAGCTGGGCAAAAACGGACACATTCCCCACAACCGACACATTTGCGTCGGGCAACCTTGGGGCTGATATTGGAATGCTGCTGCAGTTTGCCCTCCCGGCTGGAGCACCCCATACCAAGGTTCTTCAAAGCACCGCCGAAACCTGGAAGTTCGTGCCCTTTGAAATGACTCATGACCACCATCGCCTCGGCATGGGCAATTTCAAGAGCGATCTTTGCCGTCTTACAATGCCGCTGACCAATAGCTACCGTTGCGGCACTGTTGCCACGCAATCCATCGGCGATAATAACCGGGGCATCCAGAACCGTTGGCGTAAATCCATGTCGGGCAGCAGTCTGGAGATGGGAAACCGCATCACTACGGGAGCCCACATAGAGGGTATTACTGTCGGTAACAAACGGCTTCCCCCCCAATTCCCTGACCATCTCGACGACCGGACGGACAAAAATCGGCCGGATAAAAGCGGCATTCCCCTCCTCGCCAAAATGAATTTTGACCGCAGTCATGGTATTTTTTTTGACGCTGCTGGCCAGCTCCAACTTTTCCAGCAGCCGCCTTATTTTAGCAAAAAGGTTTTCCCGCACCGTTGTCCGAAGATCAGCAATATATACCGTTGCAGCCATTATTTTTTCTCCCCCACCACACGAAGCACACATTGAAATCTGCAACAACCTCGTTAGTCATAAACTGTTTTTCCAGCCGGCGGCAGCAATGCCAAAAACTACCCTTTCGGCTACCTCCAACATGTGATAGTGCCCTATACAAAGCCAGAAATCAATTGAAATCTGACCATTCAGCAAGCGGTTGGTCGGCAACTAATATCTTGACTTTTGAAAACAAAAAAAGTAGGGAACCAGTATTGATGGCCGTATAACAACTGTCAAAATGCCTCGAAAAACCGGATGCCATAAGTACCGGACCCGGATTTGAGATCTGTTTGTGTCTTTCAGGGTGCGAAACCTGGAGAATGGGGCGTTCAGAAACCAACAACCCAGTGACACAGGTTGCAAGACAACCAATGAAGATGGAGTTGGCTCGAGGCCATCGGTGTTCTGTTGGTATTTTGCTGATCATAAGGAGCTTGAGGACGAAAGATGAAAGCCTATCAATCTGAGGACATCCGAAACGTAGCCATCGTTGCCCACGGCGGAGCCGGAAAAACCACCCTGGCCGAAGCCATGCTGTTCACTGCCAAAACCACCGACCGATTGGGAAGTGTGGACCAGGGAACCTCGGTCCTTGATTATGATCCTGAAGAGATCAAGCGCAACATTACCATTTCCTCTGCTTTCCACCACTGTGACTGGCAGGGGAAGCATATCAATATCATCGACACCCCCGGTTATGCCAATTTTATCGTTGACACCAGATCCTGCATGCGCATCGCCGGCGGTGCCATTCTGATCGTCAGCGCCATTTCCGGCGTCAAAGTCCAAACGGAAGCGGTCTGGAAATATGCCGAGGAATTTGAACTGCCAAAATTGGCATTCATCAGCAAACTTGACCGGGAAAGGGCAAATTTTTTCCGCGCTATTGACGAAATGGAAAACACGTTCAAATGCAACACGGCGGTTCTTCAGCTGCCCATCGGCATTGAAGATTCATTCTCTGGAGTTGTTGACCTGATCAAGCTCAAAGCATATCGTTATGCGGCTGACCAGAGCGGTTCTTTCGAAGTTATCGACATCCCGGGAGAAATGCAGGATGAAGTGATGGCTGAACGGGAAAAGATGATTGAACGGGTGGTGGAAGCCGATGATGACCTGATTGAGAAATATCTTGGCGGTGAGGAGATCACTGAAGAAGATATTTTTGCCGCTCTCCATGAAGGGACCCAGACCGGCAAGTTTGTTCCGGTCGTCTGTGGCTCAGCCCTGAAAAACATCGGCATTTCCCAGCTGCTGGACATTCTTCCGGTCTGTCTCCCCTCGCCGGTGGAACGGGGTGAAGTCCGGGGTAGCGATCCCAAGACCGGCGAGGACCTAATCCGCCAGGCAGCTGCCGACCAACCTTTTTCAGGGTTGGTCTTCAAAACCATTTCCGATCCTTTTACAGGAAAACTTTCTCTTTTCAGGGTCTATTCGGGAACACTCACCTCAGACTCCACCTGTCTGAACATCAACAAACAGAAGAAGGAACGCATCGGTCAGCTCCTGATGATGGAAGGTGCTAAACAACGGCCCATAGAAAAGTGCATCCCCGGGGACATTGTTGCGGTTGCCAAGCTCAAGGAAACCATTACCTGGGACACCCTGTGCGATGAAAAAGCCACCATCCAATATGCCGGGGTGGAGATCCCTGCCCCGGTCATCTCGTTTTCGCTGCAGCCCAAGTCGAAGGGGGATGAAGAGAAGCTGACCACCGCTCTCCACCGGCTGCAGGATGAGGATCCCACCATTCAGATCAACCGTGACGCCCAAACCAAAGAACTGGTCATCTCGGGCATGGGCCAGGTCCATGTGGAAGTGACCGTTGCCAAGCTAAAACGGAAGTTTGGCGTCGAGGTGGAAATGAAGGAACCAAAAGTTCCCTACAAGGAAACCATCCGCACTTCCATCAAAGTCCAAGGTAAATACAAGAAACAATCCGGCGGCAAGGGACAATATGGCGACACCTGGCTGGAGATAAGCCCCCTGCCACGGGGCGGCGGTTTTGAGTTCGCCGATAATATTGTCGGCGGTGTTGTTCCCCGCCAGTACATTCCGGCGGTGGAAAAGGGCATTCTGGAAGCCATGGCCGAAGGGGTAGTGGCCGGATACCCGGTTCAGGACATCAAAGTATCACTCTATGACGGCTCCTACCATTCGGTTGATTCCTCCGAAATGGCCTTCAAAATTGCTGGCTCCATGGGTTTCAAGAAGGGGGTCAAGGATGCCAAGCCGGTCCTGCTGGAACCGATCATGGAGATGGAAATAACCGCTCCGAACGACTATATGGGTGATATCATTGGTGATCTTAACAGCCGACGCGGCAAGGTCAACGGTGTTGAACCAATGGCCAACAGCCAGCTGATCAAGGCCAGCGTACCCATGGCAGAAGTTCTTAAATACGCCCCTGATCTGCGTTCCTTAACCGGCGGTCGAGGTATGTTTACCATGGAGTTTTCCCACTACGAAGAAGTTCCGGCTCACCTGGCGGAAAAAATCATCCAGGAAGCAGCGGCGGAACGGGAAAACGGTTGATACCGAAACTGCATGAGGTACCAAACAGGCCGGAGGAATGATCTTCTGGCCTGCCCCGTACCATCCCGGTTACCTGCATATGGCAAAAAAGCGAAAGGGGAACTTCCTCGAATCGGTGCTCCGGTATGAGATCATTCTCGCCCTGTTCACCTTGATCGGGGTCTATTATTTCCTGTCCTTTTCCCCCATTCGCATGCCCAGGCACACCATCAGTTCAGCAACCCACCAGTTACAACTGGAACCGGCGACACCCACACCCGGAAACACCACCTCTACGGATCTCCCTACGACAGCAACCAATTCCACTCCTCCCACCGATGATGGGTTGGAGCAACCGGAAACAGCAGCCGCTGACTTGCCCGACGTGCCGCCATTGCCCGCCGGACAGGTCGCCGCCAGCACCATGCTTTCACCGCCTCCGGCGGCAGGAAAAGACCAGCTGCCACCAGCAGAAAATTCTGGTTCTACACCCACAGCAACAACACCACCACCGGCTGAAATAGTTGCAGAAAAACTGCCGCCGGCAGTGGCAGCCAAGCCGACAACCCCGAGACAACCGCCGGCAGTTGTCCCGACGGACAGCAAACTCCTGCCAACCCTGACGACATCATACGTCATTCAAGCCGGTATTTTTATTTTTCAGGACAGTCTCGACCACTGCCGGCAGATTCTGGACAGTCATGGTTACACAACCTTTGTGACCACCGGGAAAAAAGCCGTTCCCATGCACCGGGTTTTTCTTGGCCCATTCACCGACCGGGAAAAAGCCCGGAAGATGGCCAGCTTGGTAAAGCAATGGGGTGACAACCCCTTTATCAGCCAGCGGGGCAAGGCCCTGTATGTTAATATTGGTTCCTTCTATTACCGTTCAGCAGCCGATGCCCGGATAGCACAATACCATGACAGGGGACTGACCCCCCAGGTATTCAGGGAACCGGTACCAATTCCTCACCACACTCTGCTGGTTAACGGATTTCGCTTTGGCCATTTCCCCCATGATACGCTGCAGGCTATTCGCCAGCTTGGCATCCCCGACGCCTTTGTCCGCAACTGGCAGCCGTAGTACCACCCGATGATCCGTCTTAATGACATTCTGGATAAGGTAAGCGCCTACAATCCTACAGCTGACCTCAACACCATTCGCAAAGCCTATGTTTATACCGCTCTGGCTCACAAGGGACAGGTACGCCTCTCCGGTGAGCCCTATTTGATCCACCCCCTCGAAGTTGCCGATATCATTGCTGACCTTAAAATGGACGTGGCCAGCATTACTGCCGGCCTGCTCCATGACACCCTGGAAGACACTCTCACCTCCGTTGAAGAACTGTCAGCACGATTTGGCGAGGAAATTACCACCCTGGTGGCCGGCCTGACTAAAATCAGCAAGATCAGCTTTAAAACCTCCGAAGAACACCAAGCGGAAAATTTCCGTAAAATGATCCTGGCGATGGTCAAGGATATCAGGGTGCTGATTATCAAACTTGCGGACCGGTTGCACAATATGCGGACCCTGGAGTTTCAGAAACCGGAAAGACAGCAGCATATCGCCCAGGAGACCTTGGACATCTATGCGCCGCTGGCAAACCGGCTGGGTATCGCCTGGATCAAACAGGAGCTTGAAGACCTGTCGCTGCGCTATCTGAAGCCGGTAATTTATGCTGAGCTGGAAAAGAAGATCGCTGCCAAAAAGGAAGAAAGCCGGGAATACATCCACAAGGTTATCACCATCATCGAGCGGAACCTGCACCATCACAAGATCGATGGCAAGGTCAGCGGCCGTTTGAAACATCTCTACAGCATCTACCAGAAAATGGTTCACCAGAACATCGGTTTTGACCAGATCTACGATATTCTCGCTTTCCGGATCACGGTCACCTCGGTACGGGACTGTTATGCCGTCCTCGGCATTATCCATTCGCTCTGGGTTCCGGTTCCCGGCCGCTTCAAAGACTATATCGCTATGCCGAAAACCAATATGTACCAATCACTGCACACCACGGTTATCGGCCCTGATGGCGAACATATTGAGTTTCAAACCCGGACTGAAGAGATGCACCGGATTGCTGAAATGGGGATTGCCGCCCATTGGCAGTATAAGGAAGGATATAAGCTGGCTGAGCAGGAAAGGGCACAGCTGGACTGGCTGCGCCAGATGATTGAATGGCAGGGGGAGGTCAGCAGCGCGGGAGAATTTCTTGAGTCGGTCAAGGTGGATCTGTTCTCCGATTCAGTCTATGTATTCACCCCTCAGGGAGAGGTGATAGAGCTGGCTAAAGGCTCAACCCCGGTGGATTTCGCCTACAGCATCCATAGCAATATTGGTGATCACTGTACCGGCGCCAAGGTGTCGGGAAAGATGGTAACGCTCAAATATGAGCTTAAAACCGGCCAGGTGGTGGAGATCATCACCTCAAAGAAGCAGCATCCCAATAAAGACTGGCTGCACTTTGTTAAAACAAGTAAGGCGCGCACCAAGATTCGCCACTGGATCAAAAAAGAGGAAGAGCGCCGCAGCATTGAACTGGGCAAGGAGTTGTGCGAGCGGGAGTTTTCACGCCACAAACTCTCCTTTTCCAAAGAATTAAAACAGGGGAACCTTCAAGAAATACCAGCCAAGTTTTCCCTTAACACCACCGATACGCTTATCGCCGCGGTTGGCCGCGGGAAAATATCAGCCCTGCAGCTCCTCTACAAACTCTACCCGGAACTGAGAAAAAAACCCCAGCAGGAAAAGAAAAAAGAAACGGCTGGAAGTTCAGCAAAGAAAAAGCGGCGCAGCAGCCAGGGCATCGTTATCAAAGATATTGACGACGTTCTGGTTCGTTTTGCCAAATGCTGCAACCCCCTGCCGGGAGACAGGGTCATTGGTTTCATCACCAGAGGACGAGGCGTAACGATTCACCGCCCCGACTGCAAGCACGTCCTGAAAAGCGACCCCGAACGCCAGATTGAGGTGAGTTGGGACCTGAAACAACAGGCAACCCACCGGATCAAAATTAGAGTTTTGTGCGAGGATCGAAAGGGAATGCTGGCGGAACTGAGTGCCGCCATCAGCAGTGAAGAAGCCAATATCACCGATGTCAGGGTAACCACCAACATCGATCGGCATGCAGTCATTGTTTTTGAAACCGGGGTCACCGACTTAAAACACTTGCGGAAAGTTATCGGCAGCGTGGAACAGGTGAAAGGGGTTATTGAAGTTCACCGCCTCAATTAACCCTGCCGCGGCAAAGGCCGCCGGAGTGGGATAACTCAGCCGCCCGCCCATCCCTTGGCAGGTAGGACACGGCGGCCTAACAGAACGGCGCTGGTCTGAAAACGGCCGCTTCCTGGCCAACACCGTAGGTCAACCTTTCTTGACCGCCCCGGAGCGGATACAGCGGGTACAGACGGTAACTTTTTTATGCTGTCCCTTGATAACCGCGTTGACACTCTGCAAGTTCGGGTACCAGGTTTTCTTGCTTCTGTTGTTAGCATGGCTGACATTGTTGCCAACCTGAGGTTTTTTACCGCAAATATCACAAACCTTGGACATAATGGCTGCCTCCAAAAATTTTCATTCGCATAGCGTCAGCCGGATTCAGGAATTTTGAACGGATCTGCCGGCACCAGCTTTTCAGTTTCGCATCGAGCGGTGTTCACTACCATAACAGCACAGGAAAAGCAAGGGTAAAATCATTTGTCGACCAAGAATCAGAACACCCGCATGCTCTGCATGTTGCTCTCATTATTTCTCTTTTTTCTGGCTGCAGACCTGCTGCTCTGGCCCTTTCTGCGCTACAGTCAGGTCACCCCTCCCCAGCTTTCACTGTCAACCGGCAGTCACAATGATGCCATTGTCGTCCTAGCCGGCCGGGGGGGGAGACTGAAAACAGGATTTTCTCTCTGGCAACAGGGCATAGCACCTTATCTGTTGATCATTGGCGCCAATCCCCGCACCACAGCCAAGGACATCCTCACCCTCTATGCTCATGAACTGGAAGGGCACACTACTCCGCAAACAGATTATTTACTCCTTGAGAGTCAATCCCATAACACCCTCACCAATATTGTTGCTCTGCGGGAGATCATTAATGACAAAAACTTTCATTCCCTGATCATCGTCACCTCACCCTTTCATCTGAAAAGGGTCTATCATCTGTGCCGCAAACTACTCCCCAAACATATAGAGATTGTTTTTCACCCTGCCCCCACCACCGCTCCGGAGCTGGGTGACAACAGCAGAGCCACACCACTCCCGCTGGCCATTAAAGAATTCATCAAATATATAAACGCCCTGCTTCAGCTACCGCGAACCTGAGTCATGGGCTACCGCAGCACCAGACATCATCGCGATTCATCCGCTCCCACAAAAGATTAACGTTACTTGCAATTTCGCCGATGAGTAGTATTATACGATAGACATATCATCCAGGCGGCATTATCACTGAGGAATGAGGAGGCAAACATAATGGGCACCACCGTAAAACCGGAAAAAAGATTTATCTTTCTTGGGGGAATTCCGGTCTTTGACTATCTGATCAACGTGGAAATGGAAGAAATTTTCCGGGCCACGGGCAGACAAGTGATTATAATTGATAAAAAAATCCTCTTGCCGGTGGGCACAATTTTCAAGTGTATGGTAAAAGATCTGCCCAGGCCAATCTATATCAATCCACTGGCCAATGTGGAGGTGCAGAATTTCAATGATGAACTCTATTATGCCATGGAATTGGGAGGCAAACACCCGGAACAACATGAAAGTCTCCTGTGCACTGAAGATCTTTCTCGCGTCGTTGCCGACTTGAAAAGAATGTTTCCCGATCTTATCCACGGCACAGAGGACCTTAAAATTGTCACCGTTGAAAGCCAAAGCGAGATTAAGCTGGGGGGCAACAATCGCAATATTATTGAAGCAATTAAGACATTGTATGAATCACCGGAACTGGCTGGAAAAACCCGGGCAATCACTTTCGAGCATCTCTTTTTCTTCGATGTCAAAAATCGCAAGTTCAAAATCGTCAAGGAATTTTATCACAACCTCAACATTGATATCGGCGATATAACGGAGCTGCACGTGGACAACCTGATTCCAAGGACCAGCTATGTCCTGACGATAAGCACCGACGACCAGGTATTGGACCGAATCGTCCTTTCCAACCGGACCAATGAAGAGATCATCCCCCCCAAGCGGCTTACCGACCGCTACTTCAAACTGGAATACAAGCTGCGTAAAGACAGACACTATATCAGTACCCACTTGGTCATCAATTCGCTCACCAACCATGAGGAGCTGCGGCTCATCACCCGGATCTTAAGAACTGCCTACGCCAGTGAAACAACCACCTACCTGTGCCCCACCGGCACTTTTTTCAAGTGTATCGACACCCTAATCGATTCCCGCTATTACACCACTGAAAAAGAGAAGTTCTTCACCTCCCGCAAAGAATTCCTCTTCACGTCCATTATCCCGTTTATCCAGTACTTAATCCTGAACACGGATGAATTGGCCATTCTGGACAAAGTTGCCGAAAAGAAAGGCATTGATTTCACCGCCAGTATGATTGCACGACGCATGAATCAGGGGCAAAAGGGGGAAAATACCAAGGGAGGAAGGATGTTGCTGACCAGTGGCAACAAAGGCGCCCGGTTTACCGAGCGCCTGACTCCGGAACGGGCCCGTCTCTACTGGAAAAAAGCCAATATGCCGGAAAACAAGCTGTTCAGGTTCCGCTTTGCCGACCGACGGATTCTCTGCGGCGATGACCACATCATCGACCTGTTAAGCACTCTTGGGGCCGGTGATACCTTCAGCGGCATCTTCATCGGCCTGAAAGCGATCCGCTGGGATGCCGGGCATGCCATGCGCGGAGCAACCCTGGGAGCCCAGCATTTCATCCAGACCAGGAAACGGCCAAAAATTCAGGACATCATTGCCACCGATGAGAGTCACATCCGGAGCGGCACCGCCACGTACCTGCGGGATATCATCTCCCACCATATCAGCGAAAGCGGCGACCCGACCCGCTATGGAACCATCACCGACACCATCATCACCATTGACACCTCCCAGATTCAACATCCGTTCAGGGAGGTTCTTGCCCTGGCTGAAACGGTGGCCAGCAGCAAAAAGAATACGGTTACCTCTTTGCCGCTATAACAACCTTTGCCACAAACTTTTCTACTAACCAGAAAAAGAAAAAGGGGGGCTAGCGCCCCCCTTGGTTTTCTATAGTTGCCAGGGAACACTATCCCCGGCAGCAAACTTTTGCGGCAGCTTGAAATCACCGGCCGCCACGGAAACATTCACCAACCGTTGCGCTTCCGCCATCCCCAGGTCATTCATCATGGCAAAGGGACCTTTGGGCCAGGCCAGAGAGGTGGTAATCCCCAGCTCCAGATCAGCCAGACTGACCACTTCTTTCTCCACCAGATGGGTGGAGATGGCAAAGATCGCCCCCAGCAGGCGGTCAATAACCTGGCGGCGGGCAGTCTCATCGGCCAACACCTCACCCTGCTCCAGATCCCAGAGTTCATTGGCTTCAAATTTGGCTTTCAATGACTGCGGCACCTGGGGATAACCGATATCGGAATCGCCCAGATAATCAACCATGGAGGCACCGGCATGATAACAGGTCCCCAGGCCGGTACCGTTCTGCACCCACATGATACCGAATTTGACCCCCAGGGCTTCCTGGGACAGCTGCTCCAGGGTCACGGCATTGTACTGGTCACCATAAAAGGAATCGAGCACCAGATAAACGGCGATAAAGACCGGGTTGATGGCAAAACCGGGGAAATCCCTGACCGTAATCGGAACTTTCCGGTTCTGTCGGGCAAACGCCATCAGTGCCTCATAGGTTTCATCACTGGTCTGCGGATGGCGAATAACTTCCACCAGGCGGTTAACATTTGCCGGAAAAAAGTAATGCAGACCGGCGGCTCGACTGGGATTGGAGACCTTCTCCATCAATTTTTCAATCAGAAACGTGGAGGTATTACTCACCAGAATGGTATCTTCCGGACAGGCAGCCGCCAGGTCGGCAAAAACCTGAATTTTCAGATCCATTTTCTCTACTGCCGCCTCAATCACCAGATCACACACGGCCAGATCATCATAACTGCTGGTTCCGGTGATCCTGCCGGCAATCTGATCCATCTCTTCCTGGCTCATCTTCCCTTTGGCAACTCTCTTGCTCAAAGGCTTTGCAACCCCTTTTTCATACATGGCCTTAACCAGTTCATCGTTCAACTCTTTGAACAATACCCGGTAACCGGCCATCGCCGCGTTCAAACCAATGGCCGCCCCCATGACACCGAACCCGACAACTCCGACTGTAGCAATCTCTTTCATGAACTCCTCCTTGTCATAAAAATCACCCATGCCATACCATCCCGGTAACGAAAAAACAAGTGGTCAATGGCACAAACATCATTTTAAAATTTTTCAAAATTTTCTTTGTTTTCCCCTTTGTGTATGCTAGATTAATGCCAAACAGCAAACAAAAGACTGAAAAAACAAGCAATCGGCAGGAGGCAACAATCATGGCAGGCGTGAATAAAGTTATTCTGGTAGGCCGCTTGGGAGGCGACCCGGAAATGAAATATGGCAGCAGTGGTTCACCATTCACCACCTTCACCCTTGCCACCAGTGAAAACTGGACGAAGGACGGGAAAAAAGAGGAGCGGACGGAATGGCACCGGATCGTTGTTTTCGGTAAACTGGCTGAAATCTGCGCCCAATACCTGAACAAGGGGAAGCAGATCTACCTGGAGGGAAAACTGCAGACCCGCGCCTGGGAAGACAAGGAGGGGAACAAACGGTGGACTACGGAGATCGTCGGCAACACCATGCAGATGTTGGGTAGTGCCGGCGACGCATCAGCTGGAAGCGCTGGTGAGAGGGGCTCCTCATACGGTGGCGGCATGCCCCCTGCACCGCCAAGCAATGAAGACGATATCCCGTTTTAACGTCTCCGGGGTCCCACTTGTATTGCAGTCCGTCGCACGGGCCCGGCCGTGCACAGACGACAGACGCTGTTTTGCAAAGTGGATGTGCATCTAAAGAACGCGGCACAATGACCGCCATGGGAAAAGCTCTCTGAGCTGCAGTCTTCTGCCAGGCATATGGTTGGCTGGTTGGTTGATAGCTCCCCGATGGCTGCACTACCGACGAGCTTTTTCAGCTTTTGATATCGATGATCGTCCCCAACAACTCATCTGCTGTTTTCAAGGCGGCCAGATTCGCTTCGATACTTCGTTTATCAACCATCATGGTCACCATCTCTTTGGCCAGATCAACATTGGACATTTCCACCAATTCAAAGCCCTCTTCCGTCTGTTCGGCCCGCACCGGCCCGGCAGACTTATCAACAGAAATAGTGGCTTGGACCGTACCCTCAACCGGACCCTCAGCGAAGGTCACCCGATCAGCCTTGTAACCATCGGTATTCAGGTTGGCAATATTTTTTGCTGACCGGTTAAAACGCTCGGCCACCGCATGTATGGCAGTTAACGACGCTGGTATGCCTCTAACCATACACTCCTCCTTCCTCTATTTCCCTTCACCTGTTCTCCCCAACTGCTCAACTATCAGGAAATGATACTCCTCCACCGGCTGGACTGAAAGGCGTACACCCTTGCGCAGCACAAGCATGTCCTCCAGTTCCGGCACCTGCCGTAACCTGGGAAGAGAAACAGGATGGGGAAAACGTTCGACAAATTCGATATCAACCATCATCCACAGCGGCTTCTCAGGAGTTGAACGGGGATCATAATGGATATCATCGGGATCCCAAGCCGTATGGTCCGGATAGGCTGAACGGCACACTCTGGCAAGACCAACCACTGCCGGCGGCGTCATATTTGAGTGATAAAAAAGTACCGGATCACCGACTTCCATCTCATCACGCATGAAATTGCGGACCTGATAATTACGCACTCCATCCCACGAAGTCCTAGCATCCCGAGCCAGATCTTCGATGGAATAGGCACTGGGTTCGCTTTTCATCAACCAATAGCGCATTTATCACCCCTTAACTGTTTTGCAGCTCCAGCAGTTTCTGCCGCACCTGTTCACCATGGCCGTCAACTTTCACTTTTGTCCAACTCCAGGCGACCATTCCCTGGGGATCTATCAGATAGGTACTGCGCACCACACCATGGTACTCCCGGCCGGCCATCTTTTTCAGCTGCCAAACGCCGTAATCCTCCAGCATGCCATGATCAGGATCACTGAGTAGCCTGACACCAAGCTCCTTTTTAGCAATAAAGTTGCGATGACTTTTGGTGGAATCAGGACTGACACCAACAGCCACCGCCCCCAGCCGCGAAAATTCGTCTACCAGACCGGTAAACGCCTGTGCCTCTTTGGCTCAACCGGAGGTGTTGTCTTTCGGATAACAATAGAGAACCAGCCATTGACCATAAAAATCGGCCAGCTTCACCTGATGATCATCCTGATCCGGCAGACAGAAATCAGGAGCTGCAGTGCCATGTGCAATCATCGGACGTCCTTTCCCACCTGCACCCTTTAATCCTCTTTGGCAGAAACCCTTTGCGACAGTTACACTACGGCCAGACCCGGGGCATTCCGGCAAGCAAAAGCCCCTTACATTGCCTATCGGCAAAACAATTGATTTTTTTAGCATTTTTTATTCCAGCAACAGGAAAGTCCGTTGGCAACCAGACGTCAGGAAAATTTTCTGCCCGGTTTCACCAACCACCCCGCCGGAGGACCAAACCGTACCTCCCTCCCCGGGTTGTTCGTCTGGTGCCACAACCGGTTCCTGATCCACCTCCGCCAACACCAGACATGCAAACATCAGGTAACCGTAGCTATATTCTAACCTTTTGTCTGCTCTGCCAGCAGTCCTGAAAAGCCACCACCATCACAGAAATTTAACTTGACAAACCCCCCATTGTTCGGCTAATTAACCTCTCACGTTGCATCCGAAATTAGATGCCGAGGTAGCTCAGTCGGTAGAGCAGGGGACTGAAAATCCCCGTGTCGGCGGTTCAATTCCGTCCCTCGGCACCACGGTAACAAGGGGGTTAGATGAAATTCTAACCCCTTTTTCTCTGCCCTCCCAGCCATCCTTTTTCATGCCCCCTGGGGACATATCCTGCAACATAAAGCCCCGCTGGCTTTTTTTCAGTTGGCCTATCGCCGCTGACAATGCGTGAGGACCCTTCTTATTACAAACAATGATCATGGTCGATAAAAAAACGCACGAACAGCCGACTACACCTCCAACCATAACTTCTGCCTAGAGCTTTGCGGTGCGGATAGATGTTTAAGCCAAAGTTTTTCGTATTGCTGCCCCAATTGACCACATCACAACTTCTCCATGACCTCGTTGCCGGCATTATTGTTGGGATCATCGCGCTGCCCCTGGCGATCGCGTTTGGTATCGCTTCCGGCGTTTCCCCCGAAAAGGGAATCATAACGGCGATCATCGGCGGCTTCGTGGTTTCCTTCCTGGGCGGCAGCCGGGTTCAAATTGGCGGCCCGACCGGGGCATTTATTGTTATTGTTTACAGCATCATTCAGACCTACGGCGTCGATGGACTTATGCTGGCCACGCTGATGGCCGGCATCATCCTGATTGTTATGGGTTTCGCCCAGTTTGGTTCAATGATTAAATTTATCCCGTTCCCGGTTGTGGTTGGCTTCACCAGCGGTATTGCCGTGGTTATTTTTTCGAGCCAGATCAATGAGTTCTGCGGCATGGGAATCACCAAACTGCCAGCTGATTTCATCGGTAAATGGGTGGAATATTTCCGCCATCTTGCGTCGATCAATTACCAGACTCTGGGCATTGGTCTGCTTTCACTGCTCATCATCATCTGCTGGCCAAACATATCGAAAAAGATTCCCGGTTCAGTTATTGCAATTCTGGCATCGACGGTACTGGTCCAGCTCTTCAATCTTAACGTGGCAACCATCGAATCGCGTTTCGGCACCATCCCTGCCTCTTTTCCATCCCCTTCCCTGCCAGCAATGAACTTAGCACTGATACGCGAACTCATTCCTTCGGCCATGACCATCGCTATCCTTGCCGCGATTGAGTCACTGCTGTCTGCGGTTGTAGCCGATGGCATGATCGGTGGAAAACATAAATCAAATATGGAGCTGGTAGCCAACGGTGTGGCCAACATCATCTCACCCCTGTTCGGGGGCATTCCGGTCACCGGTGCCATTGCCCGAACGGCGGCAAATATCAAGAATGGCGGGCGCACGCCGGTTTCCGGAATAGTCCATGCCGCAACATTGCTGACCATTATGCTGTTATTGGGGCAGTGGGCTAAATTGATTCCCATGGCGACGCTGGCTGCCATACTGATTGTCATCGCCTTTAACATGAGTGAATATTATATCTTTAAGCGTCTGCTGAAAAGCCCCCATAGCGATGTCGCCGTTTTACTGACCACCTTTGGACTGACGGTTATTTTTGACCTAACCATAGCCGTCGAAATCGGCATGATTCTGGCTGTCATCTTGTTCATGAAAAGGATGGTCAGTGTTTCGAATGTCAGCATCATCACCCGGGAGGTAAAAGATGCCAATGAGACATCGGATGCCAGTGCCATTCAAAACAAGGATGTCCCGGAAGGGGTTGAAGTCTATGAAATAAACGGGCCATTCTTCTTTGGCGCTGCCACCAAGTTCAAAGAAGTGATCCGCCGCCTGGATAATCCGCCCAAGATAATGATTTTTCGCATGCGCAACGTGCTGGCAATTGACGCCACCGGCCTGAACCTACTGAGCGAGATTATCCGTGAGAATAAAAAGGAGAATGCTCATTTAATCCTGTCCGGTGTGCATGCCCAACCAATGTACGCATTAACACAGTACGACATAATTGATGAAATTGGTTTGGACAATGTCTTCGGCAATATTGATGATGCGCTGGACCGGGCAAGGGAGCTGCTTGGTTTTCCCAAAATGGGACGACCGAAGGATTTTGTCCCGGTGGTAAAACGGGAAATGTAGGCTCTTGCCTGCCGCCCACACAATAGCTCTTCATTTTCCCGACGTTGAGCATAAATGACTGGACTCAACTGGACGGCTACGGTCTCACTTCAGGTTTGCCGGTCAGAACCTGCCCCCCCCTATGCCCGCCACTATTTCGGCGAACGGATATCAAAACGGGGTGCCGCCAACATCCGGCCAATCTGCTCCTTAAGATCTGCCTGCTCCGGATTAGCAATGTCTTGGGCCATCAGCAGGGCGAAGAGGCGATTCTGCTCAAGAGGATGGCCATACTCCCCGGGCATGCCATCCTTAAGCTGGATATGGGCAGCCCAGGGGACGAAATAGGTGGTCGCCGGATATCCCTCGTACTCGGAAATATCGATATTAAGACCTGCCACGTAGAGGAGATTCTTGCCGGCATATTCCGTCCCCCGGCGGATGGATTCCACGATCCGGGCAAACTCCAGCTGAATAAGAATCTTGGCCGCCAGCAGCGGTGGATTGCGGGAGGTCACGATCGTGGGCATAAACTCAATGAGAGACCGTTCCAGCAGGATGGACTCATCGGTCTCATGGAAATCTTCCCGAAAATAGAAAAGATCATCATAGAGGTGTTCCCCGATGTTTTCACCATCACCATCCCGCCAGACATAACCAACGGCATCGAGCCGTTTGTAAAATTCCTCGGCAACCTCATAAGTCTGGCTGGTGGACAACGCCGCCACCGGCACAATCCGACCAGCTTCATCAACTTTGACGATATTTTCCAGCAGCAGCACCAGGCCATTTTTCACCGGTCGGGAAGCAAAATCAACAAAGGAGTTTTTCACCGTGATCAGGTGGTTGCCCCGCTCATCCCGGTGCAGGAAGATCCGTTGCCGGGCAAAGTGGTACTGTTCCAGATATGGCGTGATGACATGGGTGATTTTCCCGCAGGAGTTGGAGATGCAGGTGCCTTCCATTTTGGGACGGATACATTTTCCATAGGTACCGGTGTGCGGGTCATACCCCACATGGGTGGCCTGAACAATCACCAAATCCTCGCCATGATGGGCATGCGGACCATGACGATCACTGGCAACGATGCCGCCGACCCGGCCATGGTTAAACGGAAAAGTACCGAAATGCTTGGTCAGCAGGATGATCGGCCAGCCCTGGTTCTCATCTGAACAGAAGGCCCGGGAGGGCATAATCAAGCCCTTACGGAATCCCAGGCTCATGCAAAGATTAAAGAGCTTGGGAGCAAATTCAGCATAGGGAATAGCAAGACCGTCCACCTTGAAAGGCGCAAGTTTTCGAACAATATGCGGCTTACGATATGAGTTCAGCATCTTCTGTCCCTCCCTCCCCATGAATAAAAGGTTGCGAAGCCCCTCATGTTTCCCGTTTCAACGCCTACAGGGCATATTCCAGCATTGTAAAATGCCATACGATTTTTCAACATTTTTAGCAAGGTTGAAAATCCCCTTATTGCTTTTGGCAATCTATCATAAGGCACCGGCTTGCCGCGCGCAACAAAACTCTTTTCCAAAACCACCAAAAATTTTTCAATTTTTTCTTGCGTTTCAGCTAAAATAGATTATATTAGTAAGGTATTATAACGCTGGACTAAAAGATAGGGAGGTGGATCATGGCTTGGAGATTATTGTGCATGGATTGCGACTATGAAAAACATCTTGAAGCAAATGAAAGAAACCTGAAAGAATGCCCCAAGTGCAAGAGCACCAGCATTCAGGTCTATGATGATGAGGTGGGCAAAGGAGCCCACTGCGCCGGCACCATCAATGTCGAGTCGCACAAATAGTCAAGGTTCAACCCTCTTCAAACACTATCTTGTTTGACATAGCTCTCAGGGCCAAGCTTCCTGCTTATGGCTGGTGGTGATCCTTGGCCAACTTCAAGGCCCCAGGTCAAAACAGTTCACAAAAACGCACAAAAGCCGGTCATTGAATGACCGGCTTTTGTGCGTCTGTTTCCAGACAAGGTAAAAAAGGAGGGAGTTAGGTGTTCACTACACGTTATTTCTCCTGCCGCTGGCGCCGGGCAACCATCACCAGCCCCAGACAGCCGATTCCCATGAGCAGCAGGGTCTGGGGTTCAGGCACCGGCGCGGCATGACCTTCAATGACATCATTGCCACAGCTCATGGTCCAATGGGCGTCGAAGCCTTGGGAAAGGTCAAACCCGACAACACTGAAGGTGACATAACGCCAAAAGGTATCTGCACCCGAGTTGTAGCTACCAGAGTTAGCAAGCAAAGCACTGCTTGATGCGGAACTATCTATACGATAAGGGGTGGAAACGGGAAAATCATCAGGGGCTAACCATGTTGTGTTAGAATAAAAACCGGCAGCAGTCAGACCAGCAAAGCCAAAACCGACCCCATATTCGTAGTTATCATCATTCCCATCAAAACTGAGGGCCAGATCACCGGCATAATAATCCTTGCTATTATAAGTCTGAGTACCAGTTCGAACATTAAAACCAGTCTGCAGAGCAATCGACAACCGTGAGGTTCCAGCATCATAGCAGTAGGCCAGATATTCGGCATCAAAATCCTGTCCGCCCCAGCCGGGATACACACGTCCACCCGCATCAACCCCCTCATCGACGGCAAATACAGTCCAACTGCTATCAAGAACAAAAGGGGTTTCCTGAGGAACTGCTTGTGAAGCCTGCGCCCAAACCAACAACATCCCCATGGCCACTACTACCATCATTATCTTCTTCATCCCGAGCTCCAACCATTCCTATTGAAAAAAGTTTCCTGTAATTCCATTCTAATAATAACTGTTGCGAAAAACATGCCATCCAGAATAATAAAAAAATAGCGCCTAATCTTAAGCAGTTACAAACTTCATGGTTTTTATCATTGCTAAATTTATGAAAAGTGGTATTTTTTTACATATAAAAGGTATTATTTTTCCTGATTTCATTTACACATCTAATGTCTCTTTATCCTTTTATTGCTTCAACGATTCCATTGACTCCGTGGCGCTAACTTGATAACGGGAATGATTGTCAACAGCAAAACTTTACATCTTCGAGATATTCTCCATGGATGAACTTTTCGACAGCCACTGCCACCTTACTGATGAACCCCTCATCGGCCAGCTGGATGAAGTGCTGAGCCGGGCTCAAAACAACTTGGTCACCAGAATCATGGTTCCAGGATATGACCTGACTTCAAGCATGGCTGCGGCCAAACTGGCGCAAAACCATGCGGAGATCAGTTTTGCCACCGGCATCCACCCAGGGTGGGTCACAGAAGACGTGTTTCCTTTAATCGAATTAGAGGCGATCATCAGACGGTTTCAACCATCGGCCATCGGCGAAATCGGTCTTGATTTCGCCCTTGATGATCATGATCCCCTGGCCCAGGGAAAAGCACTGGAAGCTCAACTGGAGCTGGCAAGAATCTTTCGTCTGCCGGTGATCATCCACTGCCGCAAAGCGTTTCAGCCCCTCTACGATCAGCTGCGGCAGTTTCCGGAAGTCATCGGCATCCTCCATGCCTTCAACGGCGGCCCGGCCATGGGGGAAAAATTCCTTGAGCTAGGCTACTATCTGGCTTTTGGCGGCGGCATCACCCGCCCCAATACCAGAAAGATCAGGAAAACAGCCCTGATGGTTCCCGAGGACCGAGTCATCCTGGAAACCGACGCCCCCTATATCGGCAGCCACACGGTCGCAAAAGGGGAGATCGAACCATGTCATCTTCAGGAAATTGCCAAGGCATTTGGCCAGTTGCGGGGCTGGGACATGGCGGAAACCGCCAGACGGACGACGGCCAATGCCAAACGACTGTTTGCGGTACTATAAAAAAAAATAGCCACAGACGCACACCGACCCACAAGGACAAAAAAGACAGCATTTTCTGTGCATGTCTGTGTGCGTCTGAGGCTTAAAGAATGCAAGGAAAGAGGATGAACCGTTTTTCCCGCCTCGAGCTGCTGATTGGCAAAAATGGCCTGGCCGCCCTGGAAAACAGCCACGTCGCCATTATCGGTCTGGGGGCCGTCGGCTCTTTTGCCGCCGAGGCCCTGGCCCGCAGCGGCGTCGGCAGGCTGACCCTGATCGACTGCGATGTGGTGGGGACCACCAACATCAACCGGCAGCTGTTTGCCCTCTCCAGCACCATCGGCGAACCAAAGGTCTTTGCTGCCGTCCGCCGCCTGCAGGATATCAATCCGGAGCTTGCCATACAGCCGGTCCAGCAGTTCTATCACCACGATACGGCCGAGGAACTGCTGGCTCCTGACTACGATTTCCTGATTGACGCCATTGACGGGGTGAGTCCTAAAATTGATCTCATCTGCCGCTGCCGGGAGCGCAGCATTCCCTTCATCTCGGCAATGGGAGCCGCGGGCCGTAAAAATCCCGGCGCCGTCGGATTTGCCGACCTCAGCGAAACTTCCGGCTGTCCATTGTGCCGGGTCATGAGAAAATCATTGAAACATAAGGGAATCAGGGAGGGAGTGCCGGTGGTTTTCTCGCGGGAGCCGGTCACCGCCAAGCCCCTGCCGCCGGATAAGGTCAGCGACCGGGAGCGGGAAGAACACCTGCAGCGCGGCCGCCAGCGGTTCATTCAGCCAAGCGCCGTTTTCATGCCGGGGATTTTCGGTCTTTTGGCAGCCCAGTATGCCATCGATCACCTGCTGCCCGGGAGCCATAAAAAAACAAGCATCTCTGAGCCCTCTGTGACTCGGTGGTGAAAAATATTATGAGGAAAAGAATCATGAAGCGATCATTCTCATTGTTTTTCCAGGTGTTGCTCCTGTTTCAGTTCGCTGCCTGTCAACAGCCGGCCACCACAAAGCAGCCTCTGGAGTCCCTGTTCCCCGAAACAATCGGCACCCTTCAGCGGCTCCAGTTGGTCACCGAAGGACCGGCAATCGACCGGATCAATCAACTACACGGTAAAACGATTGAAGTGGAAGCCGGGGCAATCGGCAGATACGCGGCTGGCGGCAGCGAGGTGGCCATGGTCTGGATCTCCCGCAGCAGCGATGAACAGACCGCCAGACGGCAGACTGACATCATGGTTGAAAAAATGGTCAACAACCCCCGTTCACCATTTCACCATCCACAGATCAGGGGCAAGGAAGGAGCCCGCCTCTACCAGTTCATGGGCATGGGACAAGTGCACTATATTTTCTGCCGCCAAACGCTGGTCTACTGGATTTCAGCCGTTCCGGCACGGGGCGAAGAGATCCTGGCAACGTTTTACCCGTTGGCGGGAAACAGCAGCTAATTTTCTGCAGCCAGGTGGTCAAGAGGACCCTTCAACCGGACCCGCTGCCGGAAAGGCAACGCACGCCCCTTAGCCGTCTGGACATCAGGGTCGCCATAGAGAATCTCACCTTGAAACATCAGCTGGGAATTGAAATCCAGCAGGCCGCTGCCTTGCAGCTGATACCAGGGGGAGACCAGGGAAATGGATTGCAGGCGGCAGGCGCGGTTGGCAATTTTCATCGGCAGCTGCAACCGCGTAAAAGGACTGAAAAAACGCTCCGCCGGCAAATTCATCAAGAAAGGCGCAAAGGAAAACAGCCCCCTAGTGAGCTGGTGGTCACGGAAACTACCTTTGTTGACCGTAATGGTGCCGTTGCCCCGGAGGGTTGACAACCAGTCTGGATTGACACCAGCCGGAAGCGAACCATCAAAGATCAGGGAAGCATCCAGGATGCCACCCATGGGCCAGGATGGCGGAGCAGCGGCCAGATCAAGCGACTGGACCACCAGGGAGCCATTCCACAAGGGCTCATGAAGCAAATCATCAACAACCAGCGATATCCGCACCAGACCATCATCAACCTTTCCCGAAAACCTCTCAACATAGAGCTGGTTATAGGTTTTCTTGCCCACCAGGCTAACATCTTCAAGCATAAGATCGCAGAAATCCAGCCGGTTGACAGCAAAGGATACGTCGGCTAGCCACTTGCTGGCCATCGACCAGGCAAGAACATTTTCCAGCTGTGTAAGCGGTGAGCAGGATTGTCTATCTTGCTGCTGCTCCCGGAGCTGTTCGTCAGGACGGTGCAGCGACAGGCGATCAGCAGCAAGGTTCAGGCGGACAACCGGATTCACAGCCAGGTTGCCGATAATATTAACCTCTCCAGTACAACTGCCTGACAGATCGGCAAAATTGCCCACAGCACCCGGCAACCGGTCAAGGAGGGTTTCCATATGTTCGGAGCTGACACTGTTCAACAGATCAAGAACCAAGCGGCGGTTATATTTTATCAACCCTTTGGAAAAAACGGTTGTCGACCCTGGCAAGGTCAGACGGGAACTCTTGAGGTTCACATAGCCATCCAACAATGCCAGGTAGCCTGAAGCCACCAGCTCAGCGGATAAATCTTGAACAACCGGGCGTTTTGCCGATATCGATGATGCTGCCCGCACTGCAGCCAGTTGGTTGATGGAAGCCTGACAATGAACCGCAAGCCCCTTTTCCAGCCGGCCGTTGAATTCCATGGCCACATCAGCAGAGCCATGGGAGATTTCCAACTGCTCGACGCCCGCTGCCCCTGCCCCCACCGGACGCACATGACTCAACAGGATGCCAACCCCTTCCAGGGTTCCATCGACCTGGGTTTCCTGCTGGCCCGTCTCAAGCAATGATGTATACCAGAAAAAATCGGCGCTAATCCGACCACCAAGGCAGGTTGCCATGCCGTTGATTTGCGACCCGGAGCGCCCGGGATCATAAGCATACCGGCCATTGAGTTTTTCAAGCTGCAGTGCTTCAGACAACCCTGGAAAACCAGCTATCCGGCAGGACCCATCAATAATCCTGACGGCAAAGCGGGAACCGGATTGCACCATCCCCGTCAGGTATCGGCCGTCATCCATCACTGATCCGGGAATGACTTCCCGATCAGGCTTCGCTATTGCCGGCAGGAACGGCATCAAGGCATGCCACGGCTGCTGTTGCCCATTCCAGCTGCCGGTACAACCCGGATTTTCCATAACCAGGGAGGAGAATACCACGTTTGCCTGCAGCAATGACCAGAGATCCAGGCAGGCCTGCACCTTTGGACAACAAAACCATGGCTGCCCACCATCGGCCTGCCGTGCCCTGAGCACGACATTCTCGGCAACAAAAGCTGGCCGGGGAAACACCTGCAGGCGCAGATCGCCGATGGTAACCGGCTGGCCAAGTTCCTGCTGCAGCTGCCCCTCAACCTGAAGGCGCAGGGTTGGCAAGGAAAGCAGCGGCGGGATAATCGCCAGCAATGCTGCAACACTGGCAGCAAGAACAATCAGCAGTAAGAAAAATTTTTTCATGCAACTACGATCAATCCATCCCTCAAATGATTGCAACGTTACCCATGATTACCCTAAACAAAACGGGTGTCATCCGGTCTATACCAGATAACACCCGTCGGACAAAGAAAAAATCCTGCGGCTGGAAGAAAAAGCCAGCCGGAAGCGGTTCTCCCTTAGATCTTGAGCTTCTCCACCAGCAACTTCACCCCGGCAATCGAGTTCTCCAAACCTGCTTTTTCTTCCGGCAGCAGTTCAATTTCGATAATCTCTTCAATGCCGTCGGCGCCCAGCTTCACCGGCACGCCCATATAGTAACCATCAATACCGTATTCCCCTTCCAGATAGGCAGCTACCGGCAGAATTCGTTTTTTATCTTTAAGAATTGCCTCGGCCATCTGCACTGCAGATGCTGAAGGAGCATAAAAGGCGCTGCCGGTTTTTAGAAAAGAGACAATTTCAGCCCCACCGCTACGGGTCCGCTCGATGATGGCATCAATCTTCTCCTGGGGCAATAACGCCGGCAGGGGAATCCCGGCCACCGTTGAATAGCGGGCCAGGGGGACCATGGCATCACCATGGCCGCCGAGCACGAAGGCGGAAACATCTTCCACCGACACATTAAGCTCCATAGCAATAAAAGAGCGCATCCGGGCGGAGTCAAGGACACCGGCCATGCCCATAACCCGGTTTTTGGGAAAGCCACTGACTTTTTTAGCGACGTAGACCATGGCATCCAGCGGATTGGTTACCACGATGATGAAGGCATTGGGTGAGTATTTGGCAATCTGTTCGGTCACTCCCTTGATGATGCCGGCATTTTTTTCCAGCAGATCATCACGACTCATCCCCGGCTTACGGGCGAGCCCCGCAGTAATGATGACCACATCGGAATCTTTGGTATCCTCATAGTTGTTCGTCCCGATGATCCGGGAGTCAAACCCTTCAACTGGTGAGGCTTCGAACAGGTCAAGACCCTTTCCCTGTGGCACACCATCAATAATATCGATAAGCACCACATCGCCCAATTCCTTGGCTGCCGCCCAATGGGCACAGGTAGCCCCCACATTGCCGGCACCGACAACAGTAATTTTATTGCGTCCCATGATCTCCCCCTTTAGGTTTTCCCATTTGCATCATCGTCCACTAAACCATAAAAAGCCTGAAAACCTGAATACAGTACACAATGTGCCGGGAAAAATCAAGGAGTTTCACCGGCTTTTTACCACACCCGCAATAAAAAGAACCGCACATCCATTGGCCCAATGACGGCAACAATATCGACAGGAAAAAACAGAAAAAACCGGGCAGGAGTAAACTTAAAGGGCTAAAAAAGGGTGGCCAGACGCTCGTTGGCCCGCCGTAGCCGGAGGCTGAGGAGGTGGGCAATGCCGTTCAACAGTTTGGTCCCGACCCGGGGAGCGGCGGCCAGCAACCGATCATAAGAATTGCGGCTGAAAACCAGTAGTTCCGTATCTTCCATAACCTTGACAGTGACGGAACGTTTGCTGCCATCAACAAAGGCCATTTCGCCGACCACGGAGCCGGCATGGAAACGGGCCAGGATGACCGGCTTACCAAGAAATGCCGACTGCTTCAAGGCCTCCATACGGCCACTGACAATATAGACCAAAAAGTCTCCCTCTTCCCCCTCCTGGTAAAGAATACTGCCAGCCGGATAACGGACCGGCTCAAGATACTGGGAAAAAACCTCCCATTCCCCGGGCTCCATAAAGCGGAAGATGGTGATTTTCGGGCAGGTTGTCTTGAGATCGATGGTCGTCAATGGCTCGGGGGTCATCCTAACTGCTGCCCTTTCGCTTGGTCACGATCAGCCTGATTCTCGGCAATTTTATTGCGAATCCGGTCCAGCAGCTCAGGAAATTTCCCCTTCTGGAGGATAGAACTGAATTGGCTCCGGTAATTGCTCACCAGGCTGACCTCCTCAATGATGACATCATAGACCAGCCATATCCCTCCACGGTTGACCATCTTGTAGTCCAAGGGGATTTCAGTCCCTTTGCTGACAATAACCGTCTTCACCAGGGCCTTGTTCTCCAAAAGTTTTTCATCGTCATAACGAACGACTTCATCATTGTAGGTTTCAATCTTGCCGATGTAGGTGCTTTTCAGCAGGTCGGTAAACAGGGTGATGAACTCCTGTTTCTCCTTTTCACTGATCGTCCGCCAGTACCTCCCCAGGCAAAGCTGGGAGGTATAAGCCATATCAAACTGCTGCTTAAACAGCTTGGTGATTTTTTCCTCAAGGAGCGGCTTCTGCCCCTCCCCTTTAAGAGATTCATCTTTCAACACCTCAACAAGGCTGTCTATGGCAGCTTTCAGCTGTGCCTGGGGCGATGACTGATCCGTGGCGCCGGCAATAGCGGCGAATAGAATCAGCACTGCCGCCAGCCCACAGGCCACAAGCTGTTTTACCTTTAAGCTACGGTTGGTCATTATCATTGCTCCACTTTCCTCAACTGCTGTTGGTAGAAGGCATTTCGCACGGCGATATAGGGATCGAGGACCGCCTTTATCATATCTTCATAGTCACCAATAGTTAGAGAGAGCGTATTGATCTTTTCACCAGCGGTAACAGCAGCACCGGTGGTAAAATCGCCCATGAAAATCCAGGTTGGCGGATCAGTGAAATAATCACCCACCATCCCCACCGTCCCACGGATAGTTGACGGGCCAAAAACCGGCCAGACCAGATAGCAGCCATTTCCCAGGCCATAAACCCCCAGTGTCTGACTGAAATCTTCATCGTAGGTTTTCATGCCATCATAGGATGCCGGATCCATCAAACCGGCTATGCCCACCGTACTGTTGAGCAGGAAGCGGCTCAGCTCCTGGCCGAAAGCAGCAAATTTCCCCTGCAGCAGGCAGTTGAGCATCCGGACAGGAGCGCTGAGGTTGGTGAAAAAATTTCTGATGCCGATCCGCAGCGGCTCCGGGGTCACTTTGCCATAACCCGTGGCAACCGGCTTCAAGACCCAGAAGTAAAGCCGGTCGTTGAAAGTAAACATCAGCCGGTTATAGGCCTCAAGTGGATCGGCAACGACAACGTCGTCATCGTCATACTCATCATTCAACATCTCCGCCAGACTGCCGGCTTCGGAACCAGCGGCGGAAACAGCGGGCACTGAAACAAAAACGCCGAACAACAGACTCGCTGTCAGCAGGACAAGCAACAACAATTTTCCCGCACCCTCTCCAATCGCACCCATCAACTCATTCCCCTGCCCCGGCTTTCCTGTCAAACCTCACCGAAAACATATTTGCTGATCAACTCTTCCAAATCAATGGCTGACTCGGTTTCCGTTATCCGGTCGCCATCCTTCAGCAACTCATCGTCACCACCAGGGGAAATCTTAACAAATTTATCGCCGATGATGCCCTGGGTTTTGATGGAAGCAATGACATCTGCCTGCAGTTCAACCCCGGGATCGATCAATAACTCCACTTTGGCCATTTCATTTTCATCCAGAGAAATCCGATCAACTTTCCCCACCGGCACCCCGGCAATCTGGACCTGAGCACCCGCTTTAAGACCGGAAGCAGAGTTGAAGTGGGCATACACCCGCATGTATTTTGTCCCCAGCAGATTAATGCCGCCCAAGCTCATCGCCAGATAGGCAACAGCCAGAAAACCCATCAACATGAAAAAACCAACCACCAATTCAACGGTAAACCGTTTTTTCGCCATCTTCTCCCTCTACCCTCATCAACCCTTAACCAATGCCGGGACTTTCCTCACCTGCCGGCAAACCTTTTCGCCTTCAACCGCTTTCACAACCATAAACTGCACACCCTGAACCGCATACCGTCACCGTCCGCCGGCCATCTCCATATCCTCTATTTTACTGGAATACATCTCACCCATCACCCGTTTGACAAAACTTCTGACAATCGGGTTCTCATCCCGCTGGAGATCTTCAGGGGTGGCACACGTCTGGATAACCCCGTTATGCAGCAGGGCGATATAGTCAGCCAGGTTAAATATTTTCGGGATATCATGACTGACGATAATGCTGGTATAGCCAAGTTTCTCCTGGGTTGCATGAAACATCTGATAAACCTCACGGCTTTTGACCGGATCAAGACCGGTGGTCGGCTCATCAAAAAGCAGAATTTCAGGATCAAGCTGGAGGGCCCGGGCAAGGCCGACCCGCTTTTTCATGCCGCCACTCAGCTGGGCTGGATACTTATCTTCACTGCCTTCAAGGCCCAGCAGCTCAAGGGTGGCCTGGACCTTTTCGAGGATCTTTACAGCCGGCAGCCTAGTCCGTTCCCGCAGCGGCAGGGCGATGTTTTCAAAAACGGTCATCGAATCAAACAGGGCCGCCCCCTGGAACAAGACGCCAAAGCGGGTTCGCATCTGCTTCAGGGCAGCGCCTCTCAGCCTGGTAATATCCTGGCCTTCCACCATAACCTTGCCGGCATCGGGACTCACCAGGCCTAGGATATGTTTCAACAGGACACTCTTCCCCTGGCCGCTCTCGCCGACGATGACCGTTGTCAGCCCCCGGCGGATCGGCAGATTCACCCCTTTGAGCACCTGCTGGTGGCCGAAGGATTTCCGGATATCAATCAGTTCAATGCAACAGTTTTCGCAGGTCATAGCAGAATCGACGTTATAATATAATCAGCCAGCAGGATGGCCACCGAGGAGATCACCACTGCATGGGTGGTAGCCCGGCTCACGCCTTCGGCGCCAAAGCCATCTTTATTTTTATGGACCCAAAAACCGCGATCAGCAGAAATCCATACAATAAGAATGGCAAAACAGATGGATTTAATAAAACACATGCGGATATCTGCCGCCAGCACCGCTGATTTCATCGTGGCCAGATAGGCCCCCTCACTGCCGCCCAGCAGCCGCACCCCGACCAGAAAACCGCCCACCAGACCGACGATATTGAAGATTGCGGTAAGCAGCGGCAGGGAAATAATGCTGGCCACCACTTTTGGTGAGATGAGGAACCGATAGGGATCAATGGCCATGCATTCCAGGGCATCGATCTGTTCTGAAATCCGCATGATCCCCACTTCGGCGCAGATCGCCGAACCAACCCGGCCGGTAACCATCAGCCCCGTCAGAACCGGTCCCAACTCACGGATCAGGCTCAAAGCAACCGCTGACCCCAAAGCCCCCTCAGCGCCAAACATTCTCAGGGTATAGTGGCCCTGCAACCCGAGAACCATACCGACAAAAGCACCGGTAAAAAAAATCACCGTAAACGAGGTGGCACCAATGACATAGACCTGCTTGACAATCGGCGCCAGCTTGAAGGGCGGCCGGAAAATGCCCACCAGCGACCAGAAGAGGAAAACGCCTGCCCGGCCAAAATCCTGGACGAAGACAATTCCCCTAGCCCCTAAGGTTTCCAACCACGTCATCAACACCAGTCACCCCACAAGCAGCCAGCCAGCGGCCAAAAAGACCCCCAGCAGACCGTATAAACATTAGCCTATCTTAACTTGACAGTCAAAAGTTCTTTTTACAACGTACGTTAAACTAGCCAGTCAAGTTTTGGTAAACGCATAAAATAAAACATAAAAC